>JBAWAM010000081.1:0-7376 GCA_049589315.1 Myxococcaceae bacterium | reverse complement strand
GCGACGGCTGGTGGTCGTGCCGCATGTAGTAGTCCTGCAGCTTGCACTCACCCGCCTGGTCGCAGATGGCGCAGTCCACCGGGTGGTTGAGGAGGAGGAACTCCTGCACCGCGCGCTGCTGCTCCTGGACGCGGGGCGAGTCCGTCTTCACCACCATGCCTTCGGTCAGCGCGGTCTGGCAGGCCGGCACCAGCTTCGGCGCGGTGGAGACCTCCACCAGGCACATGCGGCAGTTCGCCGCGATCGAGAGGCGCGGGTGGTAGCAGTAGTAGGGGATCTCCGAGCCGACCTCCCTGGCCGCCTCGATCATGTTCGTCCCCGGCTTCAGCACGGCTTCCTTGCCGTCGATGGTGCAGGTGACGAATCCGGGGTTCTTCGGCTGCGGCTTCGGGGGCGGGCCCGGCGGCGGAGGAGGTGCCGCGGGCTTCGTCTCCTGCTGCGTGCTGCCGGTGGGCGCGCCTGGAACGGGCTTGCCGCCCTCGCCCGTGGGCTTCTGGGTGTCGCTCACTGCTCGACCTCGCCGCCGATCATGTTGATCGTGTCAAAGGTGGGGATCATGTCCGCGAGCAGGTGCCCTTCGACCATCCGGGGCAGCGCCGCGAGAATGGGGTAGCCGGGGGCGCGGAGGTGGACCTTGTAGGGTCGACCACCGCCGTCGCTGACGATGTACCAGCCGAGCTCGCCGTTGGGGCTCTCGGTGCAGTCGTACACCTCACCGGCAGGCACCTGGATGCCTTCCATCACCAGCTTGAACTGGGCGATGACGCCTTCGATGGTGCCGTAGACCTCGGGCTTCGGCGGGAAGGCGATCCGCCAGTCGTCGATCATCACCGGGCCCTCCGGCATCTTCTCGAAGCACTGCCGGATGATCCGTTGCGATTGCTTGAGCTCCTCGATCCGCACGATGTAGCGGTCGAAGTTGTCGCCGTTCTCGCCGAGCGGGATGTCGAAGTCGACCTTGTCGTAGACGTAATAGGGGCTCGCCTTGCGAACGTCGTAGTCCACGCCGCAGGCGCGCAGGCACGGGCCGGTGAACCCGAAGTCGATCGCGTCTTCCGCGGAGATGACGCCGGTGCCGCGCATGCGGTCGACGAAGATCCGGTTCTTCGTGAGCAGGCCGGAGACCTCGGTGGCGAGCTCGGTGATCTTGTCGAGGCTCTTGAGCACCTTCTCCTTCCAGCCCACGGGAAGGTCGCGGTTCAGCCCGCCGACGCGCCCATAGGAGGTGGTGAGGCGGGCGCCCGTCAGCTCGGCCACCCGGTCCATCACCAGCTCGCGTGCTTCGACGCCGAAGAGGAACGGCGCGAAGCCGCCCAGCTCCATGCCGACCGCGCCGATGCAGGTGAGGTGGTCATGGATGCGGTGAAGCTCCGCAGCGATGACTCGGATCCACTGCGCGCGCTCGGGGATCTCGATCCCCATCAGCTTCTCGACCGCCTTGAGGAACCCGACGTTGTTCGCGAGCGGTGAGGCGTAGTTGAGCCGGTCGGTGTAGGGCAGGCACTGCGTCCAGGTGACGTTCTCGCAGCTCTTCTGGAAGCCGCGGTGCAGGAACCCGATCTCCGGATCGGCGCTGACGATGGTCTCACCCTCGAGCTCGATCTTCATCCGCACCGTGCCGTGGGTGGCAGGGTGGGAGGGGCCCATGTTGAGGGACATCCGCTTGGTCTGCAGATGCGCCTCGAGCTCGTTCTCCTCGGGCAGGTTCGGATCGTACTTGTCGTGCTGGCTGTGGTCGGCCATGGATTCGATCTCCTAGACGCCGCTGGTGCCCGGGCCGCGATACAGGTCCTGGATCGGGCGCTCCGGGATGAGCGGCTGCCGCGCGCGGAGGGGGTAGTCCTTGCGGAGGGGATGACCCTTGAACTCCTCGTACAGGAGGATGCGGCGCAGGTCGGGGTGTCCCGTGAACTTGATGCCGTAGAAGTCCCAGATGAAGCGCTCCCACCAGCTCGCGCCCTGGAAGACCGGGGCAAGCGAAGGGAGCTCCGGGTGCTCGCCGCCGACTCGGACCTTGAGCCGGACGACTTCGTTCCGGGTCAGCGAGCGGAGGAAGCAGACGACCTCGAAGCGGGGGTCGTTCTCAGGGAGGTACAGGCGGTCCACCGCGTCGGCGGAGACGTACATCCGGAAGTTCAGCTCCGGATCATTCTTCAGGAAGCTGGCCACTTCCCGGATGTGCTCGGGACGGACGACAGCCCAGGGGCCACCAGTCCGGTCGTCATACCGCTCGGCGAGGGCCTCAGGGAATCGGGCCGCCACCTTGTCAAAGGCGAACTTGCTCAAGGGGGAACCTGCGGGTTGAAGGTCGCGCGGGTTATAGGTACGGGTGTCCGGGCAGTCAACGGAAATGCCGAGGCAGGATAGGCACTTACGGTAAAGCCAATTGAACGACCCCGCAGGGGACGGCACGGGGACGCCCGGGCAGAGGACTAACCGGCGTAGGCGCCGAGGTCTGACCTACCGGCCTTCAGCAGGGGGTTGCCCCCGGATCTCCTGCCCCGATGGCAGGTGAAGGCGTGTGTCGGGTAACAGGCTTGTCACGGCCCGGTCGAGGGAGTAGGTCGGCTCGGATGCGGCGGGTCGGCAGTTCGCAGTTGGCAGTCGCTCTGGCGGGAGTGGCGCTCGGGGTCCTCGTGTTCGGGGCCGAGACGGCGCTGGTCGTCAGCTCGAGCGCGATCGGTCTGGAGATCGATGTCGAAGGCCCGTTCGCCGAGTTGATGCGGGCCGTCCGTCCGCTGCTGCCGGGGCTCCTTGCGCGGATTCTCCTGGTCTACGTCGTCGCCGGCGCGGTGCTCGGGATCGCCTCGGGCGCGCTCGCGTCGATGCTGCTGGGGCGGCGGGTGCGTTCGGGGTTCACGGGGCTGTCGCTCGCGTGGGCGGTGTGGGTGCTCGAGGCGCTGACCCTCATCGCGCTGCTGGCCTGGCATCGCGCGGTCGAGCGTCCGGCCTTGTTCGATGATCTCTCCGCCCTCCGGCCGGTGCTCCGGACCCTGGTGGCGTCGGGCGAGCCGTGGCATCCGATGGCCGCCTTCGCGACCTGGCTGGGCCTGCACGGCGTGGTCGCCGTGTTCTTCTCAGGAGCGCCGGTGGCCTGGCGTCGTTGGGCGGTCTCGCTCGCAGGGGTCGCGGTCATCCTCTACTTTTTTCGACGAGAGCACAGCCTTCCACCGTCTCCGGACCGAAGATTGGTCCTGCTGTTCGGCATCGATGCGTTCCGGCCTGACCGGCTCTCCGCGTTCGGCGGGCGAGGCGAGGTGGCGCCGAACCTCGAGCGGCTGATCGCGGAGGGGACGCTGTTCACCAACGCGTGGACGCCCATCGCCCAGACGGAGCCTGCCTGGCAGGCGCTGATCACCGGCCGCTGGCCGCACCGCACCGGCGTGCGCTACCCGCTCACGGCGGAGGCGCGCTGGGTCCCGGCGATGACCGTGCCGGAGCTGCTCTCCCGCGAGGGCTGGCAGACCGCGTTCGCCACGGACTGCTCCCGGTTCAATTATCTGACGAGCGCTTCGGGGTTCCAGGCACGTCTCCAGCCGCCGCGCGGCGCGATCAATTTCGTGCTCGAGAAGATGCGCTACCGCGGCGTCGGGATGGTGGCGGACAACGCGCTGGGCGCGGCGCTGCTGCCGGAGTTGGTCGAGAACCGCGCGCTCGCCGGGCTGTACGACCCGGAAGGCTACGGAGAGCGGCTGGCGCAGAAGATCGTGAACGCCGCGGAGCAGGGCAACGCCTTCTTCGCGTTCCATTCGACCGCGGCGCACTTCCCCGGCGATCCGGTCCATCCGTACTACCGCCGCTTCGTACGTAAGGACGCGCCGTTCGAGCGACGTCTGCGGATGTTCTTCTCGCCGATCACGGGAAGCTCCCACCGCGCGAAGGGGACGTGGACTCGGCAGGACTCGGAGGCGCTGTACGACGAGCTGCTCGCCCAGGCAGACGCCCAGCTCGGGATGGTGGTCGACGCGCTGAAGCGGCGCGGGCTGTACGACGAGGCCACGATCATCGTGTTTTCGGATCACGGCGAGAGCTTCCACGCAGATCATCCGGAGCTGGCCGAGGCAACGCCGGTCCACGGCGCGAGGCTCTCCCGCGAGGAGAACCAGATCCTGCTGGCGGTGAAGCTCCCGACATCGCAGCGAGCGCAGGCAAAGCCGCCGGTGAGGGTGGACGCGCTCGTGCGCCTCATCGATCTCGGGCCGACCCTGCTCGAGCTGGCCGATGCTCCGGGCATTCCCGAAATGGATGGCGTGAGCCTCATGCCGCTCCTCCGCGGGGAGACTCGTGACCTGGGGCTGACCTTGTACGCGGAGACGGGATTCACTCACGCCAGCCCGGACGCTTTCGACCCGGGGCACCTGGCGCGTGCCTCCCGCAGCTTCGACATCTACCGGGTGCGCCCCGATGGCGTGGTCGAGCTGGGGGATCGCGCTCACGAGCTCGCAGTGAAGGAGAAGGATCTCGGTGCGTACGATGGGAAGCGCTGGATCATCCGTCTGCCGCGCGCGAACGGAACGGTCGTCGAGCGGTGCATCGGCGAATGCCCGGCGCCCGGGTTGGCGAAGTGGCTCGACGAGGTCTCAGGCGAGGTGCCGTCCGCGTTGCTGAGCGGCACGCACTGAGAAACGCTGTTCCGGTGGGCGCGTGCGTCAGCGCTCTTCGGAGGCCGGTTGCACGGGCTGTTCGCGATCCGATTCGGCCTGTGCTTCGCCGCGGGTGGGCGTCTGTGCGGCGCGCTCACCAATGGCCTCGCGATCCTGGTGCGGTCCTGCTTCCTCCCGGATGTCAGGCGTCGGTTCCTTCTCGTCGCGGTAGCTACGGTCCTTCTCGTCGGTCATGGGGCGCACCTCCTATGGACAAGCCTTCGCACGGACGGACATGAGGAGAACCTCGCGCGTAGGCAGGGCACGGCCGGGCTACTTGTCGGTCGACCGACCGAAACAAATCCGAAGGCCGCATCCCAACATATTGAAATGCCTCAGGGTTTTTCGACGAGGACCCTTCGGGCTTCGGTCGGGTGACCAGATTTCGCTGCGCTCCCGTGAAATCGCATGTGTGAGATCGGCGGGTTACGCGTGCACCTCAACGCGCGATCTTGTCGGCCGACCGACAAGCATTGTTCGAGGGCAGGGGGAGGCGTGGGTGGGGCTCGCCTGAGGATCATGGAGGCGGTGTGGAGTCTCCTGCGTCGTGACGGGACTCACGCATCCTCGGTGCGGGCGGTCCAGGCCGCTCCTCGATGCCGCCGAAGCCTTTTCGGCGATGGGTGGCCCTGGCGGTGGGCGCGTTCAGCCTGGCTTGATCTGGCCCTCCGCGCCCGGAGATGGTCAGCGACATGAGCGAACAGAGTCTCCAGGAGAGATACGCGCCGCAGAACGCGTGCTTCGGCTGCGGCCCGGCGAATCCGAGCGGGCTGCGCGTCCGAAGCATCGTGCAGGGCGACAAGGTGGTCGCCGATTGGACGCCGCAGCCGCACCACGAGGCGTTCCCCGGCGTGCTCAACGGCGGGATCATCGGCGCGCTGCTCGACTGCCACTGCAACTGGACCGCCGCGCACCACCTCATGGTGAAGTCCGGTGCGCAGACGCCCCCATGCACAGTGACCGCGGAGTACACGATCAAGCTGCTTCGGCCGACGCCGACCGATGGGTCGGTGCACCTCGAGGCTCACGTGGTCGAAGCGTCGGAGGACCGCGCCACGATCGAGGGCGTGTTGATCGGCCCGAACGGGAAGACGACCGCCACCTGCCGCGGGGTGTTCGTCGCGGTGAAGCCGGGCCACCCCGCGTATCACCGCTGGTGAGCGTGCGATGAAAACACGAACGCCCGGGCGATCACCCGGGCGTTGAGTCACCTCGAAGCTGTCGAGCGCCTACTTGTTCGTCGCGGCGAGCAGGTCGCGCTGCGCAGGCGCTCGGTCGATGAACTTGTGATGCTGTCCTGCGATCTTGTCCTGCAGGAGCATGAGCGCGTCGAGGACCTGCTCCGGACGCGGCGGGCAGCCGGGGATGTACACATCCACCGGGACGATCCGGTCGATGCCCTGGAGCACGGCGTAGTTGTCGTAGAACCCGCCCGATGACGCGCACACGCCGAACGCGACGACCCACTTCGGCTCGGTCATCTGCTCGTAGATGCGCTTGAGGATGGGCGCCTGCTTCAGGTTGATGGTGCCGATCACCATCAGCATGTCCGCCTGACGAGGCGAGAAGCGGGGGAACTCGGCGCCGAACCGCGCGATGTCGTGGCGGGCAGCGGAGACGGACATGAACTCCATGCCGCAGCACGCCGTAGCGAACGGGTAGGTGAACAGCGAGTACTTGCGTGCCCAGCCCAGTCCCTTGGAGACCATCTTCTCGAAGAAGCCCATGGCCTCTTCGCGGCGGGTCGGGATGACGGGGGCCAAATCAGCTTCAGACATTGCTCAACTCTCCCAATCCAGCGCGCCCTTCTTCCACACGTACACGAGCCCC
The DNA here is from genome assembly GCA_049589315.1 of Myxococcaceae bacterium. GTDB lineage: Bacteria > Myxococcota > Myxococcia > Myxococcales > Myxococcaceae > JBAWAM01. Next base: position 903 of record JBAWAM010000081.1, on the reverse strand, counting down.
ACCACGAGGGTCGCCGCGAACACGGACATCTCTCCGTAGCCGAACCAGCCGAGCTCACGGAAGTTGACCGCCCACGGGTAGAGGAAGACGGCTTCCACGTCGAACACAATGAATAGTAGGGCGACGACGTAGAATTTCACGGTGAAGCGCCCACGGGCGTGTCCGGAAGATTCTGAGCCTGCCTCGAAAGTGGTCTCCTTCAGCGGGTTCGGAAGGTTCGGGCCGAGGATGCCAGCGAGAAAACTCAGCCCTACGGCCATGCCACCAGCAAGGAGAAGGAGGGCGAGCAACGGCAGATACGGTGCCAACGGGTCGGCGTTCATCGCGCGCGGACCATAGGGATCGACTGTTTACCTGTCAAAGGGAAACTCCCCGCGGAAAGTCAGGCGGAGGCCCGTGCCCTCAGCGCCTCGAAGTACGCCGGCGCAAGCGAGGCAGTCCCCAGCACTGCATTGGGCGCAACCTCGACGCCATGAAAGTCACTCCCTGCCGTCGGAACCAGGTCCAACTCCCGAGCAACCTTCAGGTACTTCTCCCGAACGCTCGGGTTGTGGTCCGAGTGGAAGACCTCGAGCCCGCCCAGCCCAAGCTGCTTCAGCACGCCGATCTGAGACCGGTCGATCCCGTCACTCGCAGGGTGAGCCAGCGTGGCGACGCCGCCCGCACCGCGGATGAGCCGAATCGCTTCCGCCGCGTCCGGACGATGATGAGGCGAATAGCCCGGCAGGCCGTCGCCGCTGAAGCGGGAGAACGCCTCCTGTGCGTCCCGACAGAGCCCGAGCTCGACCAACGCGCGCGCCAGATGAGGCCGACACAGGTTGTCGCTCCCAGCGACCCGTTCGACCAGCGCCATCGAGACCGGAATCCCCATCGCGTTGAGGTTCCCCACCATCCGCTCCATCC
>JBAWAM010000080.1:0-7352 GCA_049589315.1 Myxococcaceae bacterium | reverse complement strand
ATCGGCGACCTGGGCACCTCCGGCGGTGGCGACGTGAACCTCGGCAGCAAGTCCGACGCGAAGATCTCCGGACGCGTTCGCGATGCGGCGCCCGAGGTGGACAGCGCGGACGTCGACCGCGACGCGCTCGCCCGCTACGTCAAGATGAGGCTCAAGGCGATCCAGAGCTGCTACGAGAAGGAGCTCAAGCGGAACCCGAGCATCAAGGGCAAGGTGGTGGTCCGCTTCACGATCACCCCGGCCGGACGCGCCAGCAACGTCGAGATCGAGGAGAACTCGGTGGGCAACGACGCGGTGGGCAACTGCATCCGGACCTACGTCCGCGGATGGGTGTTCCCGTTCAAGCCCGAGGAAGAGGTCACCGTCGCCTATCCGTTCGTGTTCTCGCCCGCGTCCTGATCGGGGGTCGGCATGAAGCCGAGGCCGAGTGCCGTGGAGAAGATGTCCGTACTCTCGAGCTCGCCGCTGTTCGAAATGCTGTCGAACCAGGAGCTCGAATACGTGGCCGAGCTCTCACTCCCGAAGCGCTACTCCGCCGGACAGGTGATCTTCGAGGAGGGCGAACTGGGCGACAGCCTGTTCGTCATCGCCCAGGGAGAGGTCGAAGTCCTCCACCGCGCCACGAAGGGCGAGCCCGCGGTCATCGCCAGCCTCTCGCCTCCAGAGTTCTTCGGGGAGATGAGTCTGATCGACAAGGAGTACCGCTCTGCGACGGTGCGGGCGAAGACGGACGCCGAGCTCCTGCACCTCACCGCGGAGAACCTCACGACCTTCCGCAAGCAGTACCGCGACGGGTTCACCTTCGTGGTGATCAACATCGCCCGCGTGCTCTCATCTCGGTTGAGGGAGGCGAATGTGCGCCTCCGTCCGCATCCGTAAGGCGGCCAACATTGACGGGTACGGTACTAGCCCGTACAGTCGGATTTCGAAGTATCGGGGACTCCATGCGCATCGTTCTCACCGCTCTCCTACTGACGGCAGCGACGTCGGCAGCGCAGGCGCCCGCGCCTGACGCGACGGTACCTCCAGCGCAGACCGCTGCAGACGCAGCGTCGTCCCGTGAGGACTACACACAGGTCCCCCCGGAAGAGAAGAAACGGCGCAGCGCCGAAGCGCTGACCGCCATGCGAGACGTGCTCAAGGACGCCCTCGGGAAGCTCGAGGAGGCGCGCAACACCCGTGACGTGGTGAAGCTCAACTGCGTCAACGAGAAGCTCACGCAGATCAAGGGACTGCTGCGCATCTCCGAACAGGCCGACGTGTCGATGCAGGAGGCACTGGCCCGGTCCGAGACGACGACCGCGGACCACGAGTTCACGAAGGTGATGATCGCCCGGCAGAAGGTGAACCAGCTCCGGGGCGAGGCCGAGGAGTGCATTGGCCAGCTCGCCTTCCAGACCGATCAGAACGTGCAAGTCGAAGTCGAGGTCCCGGATGATCTGCCCGAGGATCCGACGAACCCGGCGCCGCCTCCCCCGATCGTTTCGAGGCCGCCGCCCGCGAGCCCGATCCTTTGAAAAAACCTGGTGCTGAGGAGGGGGCAGTACCCCTGGATGCGTCTGCATCCATGCCGAATGCGATGAGCAGCAAGCGAAACAGAATTGGCGTCATGGGGCTGGTGGGCGCACTCGCGCTGCTCGCGTTTGCCACGCCGGCCGCGGCGCAGGAGACGGGTGGGAACGGCATCAAGGTCGGCGAAGGCCGGCTGCACCCCTATTTCGACCTCGAACTGCGGATGGACTCCGCGGCGCTCTATGATCCCGCCCGCGGCGCGAACGCCGCCGAAGCGATCACCCACATTCGCCCGGGCCTTCGCCTGGACGTGCCGGGCAACGCCGTCGCGCTTGGCCTGAACGGGTACGCGGACTACGTGTGGTACACGGGGCTGCTCCGGCCCGGCTCGCAGGCTGCGAACTTCCTGGGCGGCGGCGTCGACCTGAACGTCGCGGTGAACGAGAAGGGCCCCGTGGGCGTCACGGTGTCCGACCACTTCGTGCGGTCTGATCGCACGTCGGCGGTCGCGCTCGGCCTCGGTGCGATCTCCCTCTACAACCAGCTCGCGGTGGGCGTGCCCATCCGTCCCGGCGGCGGTGCCCTCGAGATCACCCCGTCCGGCGCGTGGACGGTGGAGTTCTTCCAGCCGTTGCTCGGTGGCGTGGACTGCCCCATCGGGGATGCGGCCCTCTGCAACCCGGCGGTCTTCGACTACCAGAAATTCACCGGCAAGCTCTCCACCCGCTACAAGTTCCTCCCCAAGACGGCGCTGGTCCTCGACGCGAGCTTCGACGCGCCGACGTTCCGGCTGGCGACCGCCACCGCGTCCCCGTTGCTGCTCAAGGCGGAAGCCGGCCTCTCCGGTCTGATCACGCCCAAGGTGTCGATGCTGCTCAAGGCCGGCTATGGGCGCGACTTCGCCGGGACCGCCAGCACCGTGGTCGGTCACCTCGAGCTTGCCTGGCTTGCCAGCCAGACCGCCACGCTGAAGGCCGGCTACCTGCGCACCCTCGAGCCTGTCGCGTACTACGGCATGTATGGCGACGATCGCGCGTACATCGAAGGTCGGGCGCTCTTCGGCGGGCGCCTGAGCGTGCGCGCCTACGCGGCCTACGACTTCCTCTCGTACTACAGCCTCGCCGGTCGCAACGACACGATGACGACGGTGGATGTCGGGCCGCAGTATCAATTCAATCCGTACATTGGCGCAGCGGTCGGCTACGTGCTGAACAACCGAACGAGCTCGACCGACCCGAATCCAGCGCTCAACTATACCCGGCATGAAGGGTATCTTCGCCTGACACTCAGCTATTGAGCCGTCAGGTGATGATCAGATTCCTCTCGTTCGCAGCCGTCTCCATTCTGCTCCTCTCCGCCTGCCGCACCCCGCAGGCGTCGGGAGGTGCCGTGAACGTGGAGGCGTCCTCCGCCCCCACGCCGGCGGCTGATCCTGGCGAAGCGAGCACCCTCGGCGCGGGAGACCTTCTCGAGGTCCGGGTCTTCCAGGAGCCGGACCTGTCCGGGCCGTTCCGGATATCGCCCGAAGGCACCATCGACTACCCCCTGTGCGGGAAGGTCGCGCTCGCCGCGAAGACCTCGAGCGAAGCCGCGGACTCACTCACCCAATGCCTGGCGAACGGCTACCTGCGACGGCCCCAGGTGACCGTGCTCGTGCGCGAGTACACGTCGAAGAAGATCTTCGTCTTCGGCGAAGTCCAGAAGCCGGGCACGTTCCCGTTCGAGCAGAACATGTCGGTGATCCAGGCGATCACCCTGGCCGGCGGATTCACCAAGCTGGCGGCGAAGAACAACACCAACGTCACCCGCCTCACGGACGGCAAGGAAGTGAAGATCCGGGTGCCGGTCGAGGACATCGGCATCGGGCGGGAGAAGAACTTCCAGCTCCAGCCGGGCGACATCGTGTTCGTGCCTGAAAGCTTTTTCTAGTGGCGGTGGTGCTGGGCGGCGGCGTTCGCCGTTTCCGGCCTGTGCGCTTTAGCGGGCCGGTTGGCAGCTGGCAGTCTGCAGTCAGCAGCCGGATGCGCTGGGCTTCAGCATCAGGGAAATCCCCTCAACGATCGCTGCGGGATTCCGACTGCTGACTGCCAACTGCCAACTGCCGACCCCACACTTCAGAATTTCACCGGTTCCGTCTCAAACCGCCGCTTCTCCGGCGTCCACCGGATCTCCCGCAGGAACGTCGACGTCTCCTCCCGGAGTCGCTCGAACACCCCCGGCGCGGACGCGAGCACGTCGCCCAACATGACATCCAGCGGCTCGCCATCGATCCGCGTCATCACGCCGCCGGCCTCCTGCACCAGCAACGCGCCGGCCGCGATGTCCCATGGCTTGAGGCCGAACTCGAAGAAGCCGTCGAATCGGCCACTCGCGACGTAGGCGAGATCGAGCGCGGCACTGCCGGATCGACGGATGCCCTGCGCGCGTCGCATGAGGCGGTTGAATAGGCCGAGCGGCGCATCGGGCTTCTCCCGCACGTCGTACGGGAACCCGGTGCACAGCAGCGCCCGGTCCAGGGTCTGGGTGTTGCCAACCGCGATCCGCCGGCCGTTCAGGGTCGCTCCCCCACCCCGACTGGCTGCAAACATCTCCTGTCGCAAGGGGTCGTAGACGACGCCGGCGAGCAGTCCCTGGGCGCCCTCCACGGCCACGCTCACGCAGAAGTGCGGCACACGGTGCGAGTAGTTCGTCGTTCCGTCGAGGGGATCGACGATCCAGCGGAAGCCCTCTCCTTTGCTCGCTCCGCTCTCCTCGGCCAGCACGGCGTGGTCGGGGAACTCGGAGCGGAGGAAGCGGAGCAGTGCCTCCTCGGCCGCCTTGTCGGCGTCGGTCACGAGGTCGATGCCGCCCTTGAACTCGATCGTGCGCTCACCCTCGAACCGATCGGCGAGCACGCGACCGGCGCGGCGCGCGGCTTCCTCCGCTGCCAGGACAAGGTCTCGCGCGCTCGGCGCCTGCATGCTTCGGCTCCTCTACTCGTTGAGCAGCTGTTCGATCTCCGCCTGGTACTTCGCGAGGAAGTCCTCCGCGAAGCCTTCATGCACGAACCGCACGACGCCCCGCCTATCCAGGATGAAGGTGGTGGGCATCATCTGCACCTTCAAGACCCGCTCTGCCACGACGGCGTTCTGGTCGACCAGGATCGGCACCTCCACCTTCGTCTCCTGGAGAAAGCCGGTGATCTGGTTGGGGTCCTCGTCGATGTTCAGCGCGTACACCTTCAGCCCGCGCGAACCGTACTGCTTCGCGAGCTCTGCGTAGACGGGCAGCGAATCACGGCACGGCTCGCACCAGGTCGCCCAGACGTCCAGCAACACGACGCTCCCGCGGTCGTCGGCGACATTCCAGTCTGCTCCGTCCGGCCACGTCTTCACCTGGAAGTTCAGCCCCTCGCCTGCGGACCCGGAGCCGGTCGGGTTCGACGCAGACGCGTTGTGGACGCACCCGGTGATTGCCACGGCAACGAGCAGCGCCGCGAGGAGTCCTCTCATGCCGTCCCTCCGGCCCTGCCCTTCAACGCGGTGATCAGCTTGTCGATGAACCCGCCGAACGCGCCATTGCTCATCACGAGCAGCACGTCGCCGCGTTTCGCCCTCGAAGCCACGGACCCGACGAGCCGCTCCACGTCGGCATCGCCGTCTGCCTCGATCCCGCGGGCACGGAGCTCCTCAATGACGCGGGGAACGTCCAGCTCCTCGCCGGTCGGCACGCGATCGGTCCGCTCGGGGACCCGGAGGGTCGCCAGCGCTGCGCCATCGAACGCGTGCGCGTACTCCTCCTGGTGGATGTTTCTCCGGCTGGTGTTGGACCTCGGCTCGAAGATCGCCCACAGCCGCCGCTCGGGATGACGGGCGCGAAGGGCCCCGATCGTCTCGCGCACTGCGGTCGGGTGGTGGGCGAAGTCGTCGACCACCATCACGCCATCGACCTCCGCCCGGACCTCCTGCCGCCGCTTCACGCCCTGGAAGGTGGCGAAACCGCGCGCGATCTCCTCGTGGGTCAACCCCTGCTCGCGGGCCGCGGCGTACACACCGAGTGCGTTCTCGACGTTGTGCCGTCCGCCCATGGGCAGCAGGACCTCGCCCATCGCTGTCCCCTTCTCGACGACGGTGAAGTGCGCCCCTTCGGGCGAGAAGCGGAGGCCGCGCGGAACGTAATCCCCCTGGGCGCCCTCCTCGGCGGTGTAGGTCACCACGCGCGCCCGCCCGGCACGGGCCAGCTTCACGGCGTTGGGGTACGCGGCGCTCACCACGATCAAGCCTTCGGGCGGAACGATCGAGACGTACTTCGCGAACGACGACTCGTAATGCGCCATGTCCCGGTAGATGTCCGCGTGGTCGAACTCGATGCTGGTGAGCAGCGCGGTCCGCGGCTGGTAGTGCAGGAACTTGGGCCCCTTGTCGAAGTACGCGGTGTCGTACTCGTCGCCCTCGACCACGAACTGCGGACCGTCCCCGAGTCGATAGTTGCCGGTGTAGTTCCGGGTCACGCCGCCCACCAGGAACGACGGATCGAGACCCGCGTCAACCAGCACGTGCCCCATCATCGACGAGGTGGTGGTCTTCCCATGCGTGCCCGCCACCACGATCGAGTGCCGCCGCGAGAGGAAGAACTGACCCAGGGCCGCGGGGAAGCTCATCTGCGGGAGTCCACGCTCGCGTACGGCGGTGGCCTCGGGGTTCACCCGGCGGATGACGTTGCCGATGATCACGAGGTCCGGCTTCACCTCATCCAGATTCTCCGGGCGATAAGGCGTCAGCGCGCGGATGCCCCACGCGGCGAGCATGTCGCTCATCGGCGGGTATACGTTCTCGTCGCTGCCGGTGACCTCGTAGCCGGCCGCCTTGAGCATGCCGGCGAAGCTGCCCATCCCGGTGCCTGCCACCCCGACGAGGTGGATCCGCTTCACCGTCGACGGATCGATCTGCGTCAGCACGTTGCCGTTGTCGTCAGCCATCCTGTCCTCACCGGGCGACCAGCCCGAGCGACTCGACCACCGCGTCGTGGAAACGCGGCCGGAAGTCGCGAATGCGGGTGTTCGCCCGCCCGTTGTACGTCCGATTGCTGCAAAGCGCGACGACCAGCGAGCGCGCTCGATCGATCCACAGGCTCACGCCGGTGAAGCCGAGATGTCCCACCGCACCCGGCGGGAGATTTCCAATCCACTGGCCGGCGGACGAGACCTGCCCCTCCGCCGCGGAAGGGGTGTCGAAGCCCATCGCACGCGAGCTGCCCGGGATGCGCGGATCGACGGCGAGCGCGCGCATCCACAGCGGCGCTGCGGCGATCCGGTTCGCGCCGTCGAGCTCTTCCAGCACGAGCTGTCCGAACCGCGCGACCTCGCGGGCGGTGCCGAAGAGCCCGGCGTGTCCGGCGACGCCGTCGAGTACCCAGGCGTTGTCGTCGTCGACCTCGCCGGGAAGCGACTCCACCTCGAGCGCGCGATCCCACATGCCCTCCTGCCCCGGAGCGGGCTCGCGCGGACGGGTGAGACCGGTGGGCGCGACGCCCTCGCGATCGTCGGGCGTGAGCTGCGACAGGCGGTGGTAGCGAAGGTCCAGTCCGAGCGGCCGCGCGAGCTCCTCGTCGAAGGCCACATCCAACGGCACGCCGAGCACGTGCGCGAGGATCTCCCCGAGGATGATGAAGCCGACGTCCGAGTACACGGCCTCGGCTTCGCGCGGACGACGCGGCGCCGTGCGGAAGGCGGCGCTGACGACTTCATCCCGGATCTCGCGACGCGACTCCGAGGGGAAGTCGGGGGAGAGCAGGTCCGGCACACCGCGCAGCAGCGCCGCGAAGAACGGGACGAACGCGGGGAGGCCGGCGCGGTGGTACAG
>JBAWAM010000079.1:0-1763 GCA_049589315.1 Myxococcaceae bacterium | reverse complement strand
ATACTTCGTGCAGGCCCTGGACCTGATGTACGCCCATCTCACGGACAATGCGCCGCTCCCCCCGAGCCAGTTGGTGCGCACGGTTCCCCGCGGAGGCACCGCTGGGTCCGCGCCCGCCATCACCACGTCGAACGTGCCGCCGATTGCCCCGAACCCGCCAGGCGCAGACACGATCACCTTCAGCGATCGCGTACTGCAGATTCCACAATAGCCATCTCCCGATGGCCCGTTTCCTGCTGTTCCCGGTCTCATCGCCGGGAGGAGGGGGCCCTCCGGTGGGACAGTGTGGGGTCGCGCACCGTAACTGTCGCGACTTCGGTCAGGAGAGCCAGATGACGGGAGCCATCGCGCGGAGTGCAGTCGCCGTGCTCGTACTCGGTTCATGGATGGGGTGCGAGGGACGTGCAGTGAGCTCGCCCGGAGGCAATCCTCCGGGGGCGCTCGAGCCGATCGAGATCGCAGAGAACCTGCCGCCCACCATCGCCGGCTTCTCCGGCTCGCCGACGGCGAAGCCGGTTCCCCTTCAAGCCACGTTCACCTGGTCCGTCTCGGATCCCGAAGGGGACCCTCTCACCTGCGCCATCGACTTCGAGGGTGACGGAGTCGAAGACGAGATCATTCCAGACTGCTCCTCCTCGATCTCGGCGGAGACCGTGTACCTGACGCCTGGGAACTGGACTCCCCGGCTCACCGTGCGCGACGCGTCCGGCGAGAGCGTCACGCAGTCGAGCGAGCTCGTGACGCTGCCGGAGCCCACCGTGGACGTCTCCATTGCGCGCGTCGAGTGGGGGCAGAGCGTCATCGACAGCAGGCTGAGGCTGGTCGCCGGCAAGCCCGCCCTCCTTCGCGTCCACGTCGTCTCGAACGAGGCGAATACGACGGGGGTCGTCGTACGGGTCGCCGGAGTCCTCAATGGCGTGGAGCTCGGAGAGCTGGAGTTCGAGGGACCGTCGGCATTGCCGACCGCGGTCAACGACGGGCAGCTGGAGCAGAGCTTCCGCGTGCTCGTTCCGGAGGCGTGGATTGCGCCAGGGCTGGAGGTCCGCGTGCAGGTCGATCCCGATGGAGCCCTCTTCGAGACGGACGAGTCGAACAACGGGGAGACGATCAAGCCGGCGATCGGGGCGGGGACGGTGCTCCATCTGACCGCTGTCCCGGTGGTGCACCGGGGCACGACCGCCACGGTCCCGTCGACGCACACGAACGCGCTCAGGAGAATCTGGCCGCTCAAGACGATCGAGAGCAGAACTCGCGCGCCGTACACGTTCTCAGGGACGCTCACCGGCTCTAGTGGTTCCGCGTGGAGCGGCCTGCTCCAGGAGCTGGCCTCGGTTCGCGCATCCGATGGAAGCAGGCGGTACTTCTACGGGTTCGTCAAAGTCGCATACGGCCCCGGGATCGCCGGGATCGGGTACGTGGGCCAGCCGGTCGCGACCGGCCGGGACGATTCACTCCCCACGTTGGTGCACGAGCTCGGTCACAACTTCGGACGCGATCACGCCCCCTGTGGCACCGACGGCGACCGGGATTATCCCTACCCGAACGGACGCCTCGGGAGCTGGGGGTACGATCTCCAGACGCAGAAGCTGATCTCGCCCTCGACCTCGTACGACCTCATGTCGTACTGCAATCCGAGCTGGGTCTCCGACTACAACTACGGCGAGGTCCAGCGCTTCCTGGAAGCGAGACCGCCCGTCTCGCTCGTAGCGCAAGGGGAGATGCCGCTGCTCCTGGTGAGCGGCCGCATCGCCGCGGACGGGACG
>JBAWAM010000078.1:0-25666 GCA_049589315.1 Myxococcaceae bacterium | reverse complement strand
CCCGGGTCCAGAACGAGCCGATTCGAACCGACGAACTCCAGACGGCCTGCCAGCAGGTCTGTCCGACCGAGGCGATCGTCTTCGGGGATCTGCACGACGCCTCGGCGGAGGTCACCCGGCTCCACCGGGACCCGCGCGCCTACGCGCTCCTGCACGAACTGGGGACGAGACCCCGGACCCGGCATCTGGTCCGCATCACGAACCCGAACCCGGAGCTGGCGTGATCCCGCCCTCGCCACTCGAGCCGGTGCCCCTGCAGAGAGGCGACGTGTCGGATGCGGCGCTGAGCCGCTCGCTGCTGGCGTTCCAGTTCTCCCGCCCGGGCCGGGCCTGGTGGGCGCTGTTCGGGCTCGCCTGTGCCGGTGTCGGCCTGTTCGCGCTCTGCGTGGCGCTCACGCTCGAGTACGGCATCGGCATGTGGGGGAACAACATCCCGGTGGCGTGGGCATTCGGGATCATCAACTTCGTCTGGTGGATCGGGATTGGCCACGCCGGGACGCTGATCTCCGCGATCCTCCTGTTGTTCCAACAGCGCTGGCGTTCGTCGATCAACCGCTTCGCCGAGGCGATGACGCTGTTCGCGGTGATGAACGCGGGGCTGTTCCCGCTGCTGCACCTGGGCAGGCCGTGGCTCTTCTACTACCTGGTCCCCTACCCCAGCACCTTGCACGTGTGGCCGCAGTTCAGGAGCGCCCTACCCTGGGACATGGCGGCGATCGCAACCTATTTCACCGTGTCGTTGATGTTCTGGTACCTGGGCCTGCTGCCGGATCTCGCCACCGCGCGTGACATGGCGAAGCCCGGGCTGGCGCAGAAGCTCTATGCGCTGTCGGCGCTGGGCTGGCGAGGCTCGGCCCGCCATTGGAAGAACTTCCGTACGGGGTACCTGCTCCTCGCCGGATTGGCGACGCCGCTGGTGCTGTCGGTGCACTCGATCGTCTCCTTCGACTTCGCCATCTCCGTGCTTCCGGGGTGGCACTCGACGATCTTCCCGCCGTACTTCGTGGCCGGCGCGATCTTCTCCGGGTTCGCCATGGTGCTGACGCTGATGATCCCCGCCCGCGCAGTGCTGGGGTTCGAGCACGTCATCACGGAGCGCCACATCGACAACATGGCCAAGGTGCTCCTCGCCACCAGCTTGATGGTCACCTACGGGTACATCCAGGAGCACTTCTTCGCCTGGTACAGCGCCAACCCGTTCGAGATGGCGGCGTACGAGACGCGGCGGACGGGGCCGTACGCGGCGCTCTTCTGGATCCAGATCGTCTGCAACTGCGTCGTCCCGCAGCTCATGTGGTCCGGGCGCCTTCGCACGACGACGTGGGTCGTGTGGCTGGTGTCGCTGGCGGTGAACGTGGGCATGTGGGTCGAGCGCTTCAACATCATCGTGGTCCCCCTCAGCCAGGATTTCCTCCCTTCGAGTTGGGGGCTGTACCTGCCGACCTGGGTCGACCTCGGGCTGTTCGCGGGGTCGCTGTGCTTCTTCGCCTTCTGGTTTCTGCTGTTCCTGAAGCTGGTTCCTCCCGTGGCGATCCACGAGTCGAAGGAGCTCCGGGTCCAGCTCGAGGCCGCGGCTGCGCAGAGGACGGGAGGTGCGCGATGAAGGCGAGCTGGTACGCACTCGGAGCATTCGACGATCCCGAGACGATCGTGGAGGCGGCCCGCGCGCTGCGGCAGGAGCTTCCGGTCCAGATCGACGCGCACACGCCCTACCCGATCGACGCCCTGGAAGAGGCGCTCGAGCTCCGTCCCTCGCGGGTGCGATGGGTGGCGCTCGCCGGCGGACTCGTGGGGGCGGTGGGTGCCTACGTGACGCTCTGGTACGCCAACGCCCTGGATTACCCGCTCAACATCGGAGGACGACCCCTCAACGCGGTGCCTGCGTTCATCCCGATCACCTTCGAGATGGCCGTACTGGTCTCCGCGGGGGCGATCTTCCTCGGCGTGCTGGCCCTGAGCGGACTTCCGCGCCTGTACCACCCGGCGTTCGACGTGGAGGGGTTCTCGCGCGCGTCGATCGACCGGTTCTGGATCTCCATCCCTGCTTCGAATCGGACCGAGGCCGAAGGGTACACGATTCGCCTCCGCGTGCTCGGCGCGCGGGAGGTGCACTTGACCGAGACGCGGACGCGATGAAGCCGCACCTGTTCCTCGCGGTCACGCTGGTTTCGGCCACCGCCTCCGCGTGCACCGATCCCGAGCCCATGGACAACCAGCGCCGATATCGGCCCTGGGGCGAGAACGCGTTCTTCCGGGACGCCCGCTCGATGCGGCCGCTTCCGCCTCACGTCGTGCCACGAGAGGCCCCCTCCGGTGCGGAGGCGCTGCTCACGGGCCGGCAGGGGAGTCAGTACGTCACCGAGATTCCGATTCGGGTCGACCGCTCGCTGCTCGACAGGGGACAGCATGGCTTCGACATCTACTGTGCCACCTGCCACGGACTGCTCGGCGACGGCGACAGCCTCGTCGCGCAGAACATGCCGCTGAGGCCGCCGCCTTCGCTCCTGACGCATCAGCCGCACGGCACGTCGGAGGTCACCGGCGATGCCGGTGCCCACGACGGAGGAGGACACGCACACCTCTCCGCCGGGCACGTGTTCGAGGTGATCTCCCAGGGCTACGGGTTCATGCCCTCCTACGCGAACGAACTCCGGGTCGAGGAGCGCTGGGCGGTGGTGGCGTACCTCGAAGCCCTGCGGCTCAGTCAGTCGGCTCGCGTCGCCGAGCTGCCCGCGAGCCTCCGTGTCCGCTTCGATGGAGGCGTCCCGTGATCGTCGAACGCTTCGGGGGAGGCCGCCGGCTGATGATCGCGAGCGCCGCCGTGGGCGCGGTCGGACTCGTGCTGGCGCTGCTCGGGCTGGTGTTCGATCCGGACGACGCAGCGATCTCGTGGCTGTTCGCGTTCGACTTCTGGATGGGCCTGTCGCTCGGTGCGTTGATCCTGCTCGGGGCCTTCCATACGGCGCACGCGAAGTGGCCGGTGGTGCTGCGGCGGGTGATCGAAGTCATGGGGAGCACCGTCTGGCTGCTCCCGCCGTTGTTCATCCCGGTGCTCCTCTCGATGAAGCACCTGTTTCCCTGGGTGGCGCCGCCTTCGAATCTCCCGCCTCACGAGCTGGAGTTGCTGCAACACAAGGCGGGCTACCTGAACGTGCCCTTCTTCGTCGTTCGCGCGGCGGTGTTCTTCGTGCTGTGGGCGATCGTGGCGACGCTGCTCGAGCGGTGGTCGCGCAGACAGGACGAGACAGGCGAGCCGCTGCTCACGGCGCGGCTGTGGAAGCTCGGCGCCGCGACCCTCCCCTTCGTGGCGCTGGCGCTGTCCTTCGCCACGCTCGATTGGCTGATGTCGCTCGAGCCGAGGTGGGTTTCGACGATCTACGCGCTGTACTTCTTCTCCGGGGCGTTCCTCGCCGTGCTGGCGATCCTGTCGCTCGTCGCCGTTCACGGTCAGCGAAGCAGCCTGTTCCTGGGACTGCTCCGCCCTGCCCACTTCCACAGTCTGGGGAAGCTGATCCTCGGGTTCACCGCGTTCTGGGCGTACATGGCGTTCTCGCAGTACATGCTCGTCTGGATCGCCAATCTGCCGGAGGAGGTGCCCTGGTATCTGAAGCGGACCACCGGCGGATGGAATGTGCTCTTCCTGTTCCTCGCGCTCGGACGGTTCCTGCTTCCGTTCTTCGTGCTCCTCTCGGCACGCGTGAAGCGTAGTCCGCTCGGGCTGACACTGGTCGCGAGCTGGACCCTGTTCGCGCATCTGGTGGACGTGTACTGGCTCCTCCTTCCGGCCCGCTACGAAGCGGCGCCGGTGCTGCACTGGACCCAGCCGTGCGCTCTGGTCGGCATGGGAGGGCTCTTCGTCGCCTTCGTCCTCTGGCGCCTCCGGGCGGGCTATCCCATCCCGGTGCGGGATCCCTTCCTCCTCGAGTCCCTGCAGTACAACCCCAGATGAGTGACCGTCTGCCCGAGCCAGACCGGCTTCCTTATCCGCGCCTCGTGGCCGTGATGTTCGCGGTCCTGGCGCTGTTCGGACTCGCGGTGTTCCTGAGCTCGCGGCTCCAGCAGGCGGCGACCGACGTTCCACCCGCGCCGATTCCCGACGCGCTGGGAGAGGTGGAGATCAACCGGGTCAACCAGCGACCCTTCGAGAACGATCAGCGTGCGCGGAGGAGTCGCCGGGAGAAGCTGGAGCGGCTTCGCAGCTACGGTTGGGTCGAGCCGGATGCTGGCGTGGTGCACATCCCCATCGACGTCGCGATGGACCTGCTGGTCGACGGAGGCGGGCGATGAGCTCGTTTCTCCGCAAGGTGCTCCTGCTCCCCGAGCAGGCCTCGACCATCGCGCCGGAGATCGACTGGCTGCACTTCGTGATCATCACCGTGACCTTCGCCGCGTTCCTCGTGCTGGGGACGCTGACGCTCACCTTCATCGTGAGATACCGGCGACGGACGGAGTCGACTCCGACGCCCCGGATCGTTGCGCCGGCCTGGCTCGAGCTGGGCATCGCCGCGTTCACGCTCGGGTTCTTCCTGTGGACCTTCTACGTCGGCTTCCGGGACTTCACTGCTGCCAGCGCGCCGCCGCCCGGGGCGATGGACGTGTACGTCACCGGCAAGCAGTGGATGTGGACGTTCACCTATCCCGAGGGCCCGAGCTCCATCGGAGAGCTGCGGGTGCCCGCCGGCCGTCCCGTGCGTCTGCTGCTCACCTCGCGCGACGTGATCCACTCGTTCTACGTGCCCGCGTTCCGGCTGAAGAAGGACGCGGTCCCGAGCCGATACACGGAGCTCTGGTTCGAGGCGACCTCGCGTGGTGAGCACCCGATCTTCTGCACGGAGTACTGCGGCCTCGATCACTCCCGGATGCTCGGCCGGGTGACGGTGATGGAGCTGGAGGAGTTCGAGAGCTGGTTGCGCGCCGAGACCGAGAAGTTCGTGGCCGACCGCGGCGTGGAGGACGTGTCGGGAGGTCCGAGGGGAGGACCGCCGCTGAACCTGCGCGAACGGGGGCGCGCCGTCGCGGCCCGGGTCGGCTGCCTCAAGTGCCACAGCGTAGACGGCTCTCCGCACATCGGGCCCACGTGGCTGGACCTGTATCGCCGTCGTGAACGCCTCTCTACCGGAGAAGAGATCGTCGTCGACGAGGCCTACATCACCGAGTCGATGATGGACCCGACCGCGAAAATCGTCGCCGGGTTCGCGCCGGTGATGCCGTCCTTCAAGGGACAGCTCATGCCGGCCGAGACCGCAGCAATCGTCGAATACATCCGCGCGCTCCGTACCCTGGGCGTGGAGCACGAACGGACGCAGGGGCCCGTCTATGAACCCATCCCGTGACACGGCGCTGCTCCCGGAGCACACGTACCTCAACGAGCAGCGCTCGGTGATCTCCTGGCTGACCACCCGCGACCACAAGCGGATCGGCGTGATGTTCCTTGGCCTGGTGCTGCTCGCCTTCTTCCTCGGCGGAGTGTTCGCGATGGCGATCCGACTGGAGCTGCTCACGCCCGGCCCGACGCTCATGGACGGCCTCACCTACAACCGCCTGTTCACCCTGCACGGGGTGACGATGGTGTGGCTGTTCCTCATCCCGGCCATTCCGACGACGTTCGGCAACTTCCTGCTGCCGATCATGATCGGCGCGAAGGACGTGGCGTTTCCCCGGCTCAACCTCGCCTCGCTCTACCTGTATGCGCTCGGCGCGGCGATCACCCTGTTCGGGATGCTCCTCGGCGGGACCGACACGGGCTGGACCTTCTACACGCCGTACAGCACCACCACGTCGGTGGAGGTCGCGCCCGTCCTGCTGGGCATCTTCGTGATCGGCTTCTCCACCATCGTCACCGGGATCAACTTCATCACCACCGTGCACCAGCTCCGCGCGCCCGGGGTGACCTGGTCGAAGCTGCCGCTGTTCGTGTGGACCCTGTATGGCGTGAGCATCATCCAGGTGCTGGCGACGCCCGTGCTGGGGATGGTGCTCGCGCTGGTCGGCGCGGAGGCGGTGCTCGGCGTCGGAATCTTCGATCCCGGTCGCGGGGGCGATCCGCTGCTCTTCCAGCACCTGTTCTGGTTCTACTCGCACCCGGCCGTCTACATCATGATCCTCCCGGCCATGGGGGTGATCAGCGAGACGGTCTGCGCCTTCTCCCGGAAGAACATCTTCAGCTATCGCGCGGTGGTGGTCTCCACCCTGGGGATCGCGTTCGTGGGCTTCTTCACCTGGGGCCACCACATGTTCGTATCGGGCCAGTCGACCTTCGACTCCGGCGCGTTCGGCGTGCTCTCGATGCTGGTGGCGATCTTCACGGCCATCAAGATCTTCACCTGGGTGGGGACGCTCTATCGTGGCTCGATCGTCGTGAGCGCGCCGCTGCTCTACGTGTGCGGCTTCCTGTTCCTGCTGGGGTTCGGAGGAATGACCGGCGTGGCGGTCGCCACGACGTCGCTCGACCTCCACTGGCACGACACCTACTTCATCGTCGGGCACTTCCACTTCATCATGGTGGGCGCGGCGGTGATGGCGTTCTTCGGGGCGCTTCACTACTGGTTCCCCAAGATGTTCGGACGCATGTACCCCGAAGGGATCGCCCGCGGGACGGCGGTGCTGATCGTCTTCGGCTTCATCGCCACCTTCACGCCGCACTTCCTGCTGGGAAACATGGGGATGCCGCGCCGGTACTTCACGTATCCGGAGCAGTTCCAGTGGCTGCACGTCGCCTCGACGATGGGCGCCTCGCTGCTCGCGTTCGGCTCCGTTTCGGTCGCGATCTACCTGGGCTGGGCGCTTCGCTACGGCAAGGTCGCCGGTCCCAATCCATGGGGATCGGGCGGGTACGAGTGGAGGGTGCCCTCCCCGCCTCCCAAGCACAACTTCGAGGACACGCCGAGCTTCGACCGACCTCCGCACGACTACACGAGCCCGGAGGTCGAACGTGCGGCGTGAGGCCCACCTCGAGGAGCACTTCGCCACGCCCGAGCACCAGGCCTCCACGGCTCGACTGGGGATGTGGATCTTCCTCGCCACCGAGGTGCTCTTCTTCACGTCCTTGTTCGTCGCCTACGTGGTCTACCGGAGCGTGTACGCCGAGCAGTTCAAGGAGGCCGGCCACCACATGGCGGTCGCGCTGGGCACGATCAACACCTACGTCCTGATCACCAGCAGCCTGTTCGTCGCGCTGGCGCATCACTTCTCGAAGCAGGGGCGCTCGGGGCTGGTGGCGGTGCTCACGCTCCTGGCGGCGCTGCTCGGGATCGCGTTCATGGTGATCAAGGGGATCGAGTACACGCGCCACTTCCACGAAGGGCTGCTCCCCGGCGGGTGGTGGGCGTTCCCCGGGTTGACCCACCCGGGCGCGGCGATGTTCGTCACGCTGTACTGGTTGACCACTGGAGTGCACACGGTGCACGTGGCGATCGGCGTGGCGGTGCTGGCGTGGCTGTCGTTCGAGGCGGCGTCAGGGAAGTACTCCAGCGCCTACCACTCGCCCGTGGAGATGGGCGGGTTGTACTGGCACTTCGTCGATGCGGTCTGGGTATTCCTGTACCCGATGTTCTACCTGGTCTGAGGCGCGAGATGACCGAACTGCGCGAGTCGCTGCAGAAGACCTCCGGCCTCCGCTACGTCGGCGTGTGGGTCGGGTTGATCGTGCTCACGACGCTGACGTTCCTGCTGGCGAAGGCGCCGCTGGGGGGCTGGCATCTGCCCGTGTCCATCGGCATCGCCTCGGTCAAGGCGGCGCTGATCTTCCTGTTCTTCATGCACCTGGTGCAGAGCCGAGGCGCCAGCCGGGTCGCCGTGCTCGTCGCGCTCATCTTCCTGGGACTGCTGATGTCCCTGACCTGGGCCGACATCCGGACGCGCTTTCCTCCCACGGTTCCGCCCGGGCCCTACGTTCCTGAGCTCGGTCCATCTTCGGACACCCTCCTGCCGAAGTGACAGCCCCGAAGCCAGCTTGTCCCGCCAGCACCGCATCCGCACCGTTGCGGACGGAGGGACGCGGATGCCGGATGTGCCGACGCCACGGGGGACACCGATCTCGCCGGCCGAGGTCGTCAGGGAATTTGCGGACGACGCGCTGGAGTTCGTCAGCCGGGAAACGAAGTACATCCTTCAGCAGATGAGGAGAGGCGCGAAGGAAGCGATCGCCAGCGGCGGACTCGGCTTTGCCGCCGGAGCGCTGGTGCTGTCGGGCTACACCGTGCTGAGCATCAGCGCCGGGATGTACCTGGCTCGCGGCAAGCCACGCGGCCCGCTGGTCACGGGCGCAGTGACACTGGGGGCTGGTGCCGTTCTCGCGGTCGCGGCGTGGCGGAGGCTGCCGCGCTGGCTCGTGTCGGACACGACGGCGTCGATCAGGCACGACGTGGATGCTCTCCGAGGCGCGTTCATCTGACGCCACCGACGGCGCGGGGTCGGGGTGGGAGCGGCCGAAAACCTCGCGCAGAGGAGAAAACGACCTCCGCGAGTCATTCCGGTGCGGCAACCGGGCGAAATCTTTGGAGGTCCGCGTCGCGAAATGACTCGGGGGACTTGCAGTCATTTCTGGGCGGTTCCGCCCTTTTCCCCTCGCGACCGCCAACCCGCTGGAATCACAGGCGAGTCCTGAGGCGGAATGACCTGCAGAGGGTGCGTTTTCCTCAAACGCGCGAATCAAAGGCCACGGCCCGGCCGCTTGGCGCGCGTCGCATGCCTCGTAGTTACCAGTCGATGCGCCGAGGTCGTTGCCGTGCGAAGGAGCGACGCCCATCTACCGTTCGATGCAGTCGAAGAAACGTCAGCAGAAGCTCGCCGGGGTGGTCCGGCGGATCTCCTCGGACGTCGAGCTGCTGGTCGACGAGCTCGAGCGGCTCCGTCCCGAACTCCTCGAGAGGGCGGCCCCACCGCACCGATTCAAACGATGGGGCGTGCTGTTTGGAGCGTCGCTGGCAATCGGCGCAGTGGGGGCGCTGATGCTGCGGCGGATGTTCGAGCGGACCGTGATCGACGAAGCGGCGCCACACGAGGAGGGCATCACCGCGACGCCGCGAGACATCGTGACTGATCACGCGTAGTCCGTTGGGCCGATGTTGTACGGCGCTCCCTGGCGCTCTACGGTCTGGCCATATGACCGCAGTCCTCCTCGCCCTCCTCCTGAGCACCGATGGTGGTACCGAGCCAGTCGCGCTCTGCCTGAAGCAAGCGCAGTGGGTGTTCCCGAAAGGAGCCCAGGTTCCACCGCATGAAAGACCGACGGCTGAGGAGCAGGCGAAGGCGCCGAAAGCGTACTTCGTGAAGATCGACGACCGCGATCGAGTCGACGTGTCCAGATCAGACGTCCGCCTCGATGGCCTCGACCCGACCACAGAGCATCGTGCGCGCATCTTCGCGGACGATCGCCCCATCGCTTCGTTCCGCTTCACGTTCAAAGATGGGCCGTCTCTCGCGCTCGATCACAACCTCTTCTACGGCGAACAGTCCTGGTACGTCCGAAAGGCGGCCAAGCGGGACTGTGCCGCCGTGCGATGACGGGATCTGACTGCTGCGCCGGGTTGCTCGATCCGAGGCCGTTGGCGGTTGCGTTCGAACCCGTCACTGAAGGCGCGGCGCGTGCAGAATCAGGTCGCACATGCGCGTTCCAAAGCGATTCGCCATTATGCGCGGCTGATTGGCCACGGTCTGCGTACTCGTTACCGCACATCCACAGGCTCGCCAGGTCCATGACTGGGGCTGAAATCGACCGCGATCTGCGGCGGAGGCTCAGAAAGTTGGGCTGACATCACCACCCAGAGCTTGGTACCCAGAGCAAGCATGCTGGGGCCGGTACCCGGAGTGATCGTTTGAAGTCGATGGAGATGCTGTATTCGATTCTGGCGGGTGCCGCGATTGTCGCGGTATTTTCGATTCTCGGCCATCAGGCCTTTGAGGATTTCCGGCGATTCGGTAACAAGCCATTGCCGGTAGACATTTCAGGTGCGGTTCGCGAATCCGACGTTGGCCGCCAGTGGGTTTCGGTTCACGGTGCACCTTGGAATTGCAGCGAAGCTGTTCGCGTTGGGCATACCTTTTTCCCAGCTCACATCGAGGGTTACGACCTAATTGCACGCTACGATCGCGACGTGATTTGCGGCGATGTTGTTGGCGTCCCTCTGGAAGGAATCATTGAGCCCGTCGGGAAGGAAGACTTTGAGCGCTTCAAGCAGAACGGATTGACATCGAAGGAGATTGGAAAGGTTCGCCTGCTGAGCGTGTGCGTTGATTGTGGCAAAGACAACGCTCGGCTCGGAGTAATCGTTTGCGGCGCCTTCATTCTGCTGGGGCTTGGAATTTATCCCCTTCGGCGGGGCCTGCTGGCCGCATACAGAGGTTGGACTTCGGGCAGCAACGAAGCATTGAGAAGTCCACCAACTGCCAGTGCATCAGCAGAGAAGAAGCTGCGCATACGGGGCGCCGTCACGCTGACCGTCGGGATTCTCGCCTATGCGTTCGGTCATGACTACGTGGTGTGGCGGGTAGTTCCCCTGCACTGGATCGGACTTGTCGGAATCGTGCTTGGGCTTGCGTATGTATTGCTTCCAGGCCAACTACGACAGCTCATCGCTCGCACGTCCCAGCCGAAATAGTAGACGGTCGCAGCCGTAGTCTTTGGAGTACCGAGAGGCGACTGACTCTCGGTCGCGCCAGCGAACATCCGCGTAAGAGTCGGGTTGACGGTCACGCGCTCTGGAACGTTCATCGGCCGCCATGACCGCGATCTCGTCTCGGCTGAAGTCGTTCGTGACGGTCGCAGCGGCGACGGTGCTCGCGCTTGCGCCGGCACTGGTCGGATGCAAGGCAGAGCGCCCCACCGCGCCCCCTGCTCCGGGGCAGAAGGTCCAACTGGTCTTCAAGCACCAGCCGCTCTGGGGAGATCCGGCCCCCTTCCGCGCGCTGCTCGATCAGTTCGAGCGGGACAACCCGGACGTGGACGTCATCGGCGAGTACATCCCCAACGCGTCGGATCTCGCGCATCAGTTCTACGTGACCTCGCTCGAAGGTGGCGCCGCGGACTTCGACGTCATGGTCATCGACGTCATCTGGACGCCGGAGTTCGCACGGGCCGGGTGGATCGCCGATCTCTCCCGTTGGTTCCCACCGGGTTCATTGCGCGAGGACTTCCTCCCCGGTCCGGTCGACGCAGTGGTCGTGGACGATCGCACCTGGGCGGTTCCGTGGTTCGTCGACGTAGGGCTGATGTTCTACCGGACCGATCTGGTTCCCCGAGCGCCCCGCACCTACGCGGAGTTGGAGTCATTCGCGCGGGAGGCGATGGCCCGTGATCCATCCCTCAGCGGCTACGTCTGGCAGGGCAGGCAATACGAAGGGCTCAACTGCAACGTCTTCGAAGCGGTCTGGGGACATGGGGGGAGCACGCTGGAGGGCAACCGGCTCCAACTCGACACGCCGGCAACGCGCGAAGCACTGACCTGGATGCGCGGGCTCCTCGAGAAGGGAATCTCTCCGCCCTCGATCACCGCGGCAGCCGAGGAGGAGACGCGTCGAATGTTCCAGGACGGCCGCGTGGTGTTCATGCGCAACTGGCCCTACGCGTGGGCCGAGGCACAGCAGCCAGGCTCCCCGATCCGTGGCCGCGTGGGCTACGCCGCGCTCCCCACCGAGAACGGAGAGCCGGGCTTCGGAACGCTCGGCGGATGGCAGCTCGCGGTGAATCGGAACATCCCGGAGTGGCGCCAGGCGCTCGCCGCGAAGTTCATCGCGCACATGACCTCGCCCCGGGCGCAACTACAGCTCGCGCTTCACTACGCCCGGAATCCGCCCCGTCGCTCGGTCTACGAGATGCCCGAGCTCAAAGAAGGCTCGCCGTTCATCGCCAGCCTGCTGCCGATGATCGAGCGCGCGCGGCCCAGGCCCGTGACGCCATGGTACGTGCTCGTCTCCGACGTCCTGCAAGGCGAGTTCTCCGCGGCCATCGCCGGGCTCAGGTCGCCCGAGGTCTCGCTCTCCCGGGCCCAGAAGCTCGCGGATCACCTGATGGAGGGGACACAGTGAAGCTCGGCAGCGAGGCCGCCGAGCGACGTCAGGCGTTGTGGATGGTCGCGCCGGCGATCGCGGTCCTCGCGGGCGTTGCGGTCTACCCGATCCTGGGTGCGATGTGGCTGAGCCTGCACCGCCGCGTGCTGGTCTTCCGGGTCAACGAGCTGATCGGCTTCGACAACTACGCGTTCATGCTCCAGGACGCGCGCTTCTGGTCGGCGCTGGGGAACACGGTCTACTTCACCATCGTCGCGGTCGGCCTGGAGTTGCTGCTCGCGCTCCCGCTGGCGCTGTTGCTCAACCGCGCCTTCCCGGGCAGGGGAATCCTGCGCGCTGGCGTGCTCATCCCGTGGGCCATTCCCACCGTGGTCTCGGCGAAGCTGTGGGCGTGGCTGTTCAATCCGGAGTATGGGCTGATCAATCGCCTCCTCCCCGGAACGGACGTGAACTGGCTGGGCACGCCAGGGTATGCGCTCCACGCCGCGATCGTCGTCGACGTGTGGAAGACCACGCCCTTCGTGGCGCTGTTGATCCTCGCCGGCCTGCAGGGCATCTCCGAGGACCTCTACAAGGCGGCCCGGGTCGACGGTGCGTCGAACGGGCGGATCTTCCGCTCCATCACGCTGCCCCTGCTCAAGCCGGCGATCCTGCTCGCGTTGCTCTTCCGCACGCTCGATGCGTTCCGCGTGTTCGACGCCATCTACGTCCTCACCGAGGGCGGGCCGGGGAACACCACGGAGACGCTCTCCATCTATGCCTACAAGATGCTGATGCGATCGGGCGACTTCGGGTACGGGTCCACGCTCGCGGTGGTCACCTTCCTGTGCGTGATGGCGATCAGCCTCGTCTACCTCCGCCTGCTCGGGCGAAGCCAGGAGGGAGAGCGATGACCCAGTGGCGACTGGCGCTGGGCGCGGCTGCGTTCCTGGCCTTCTTCCTCGGGCCCTTCGGGTGGCAGGTGCTCACCTCGCTCTGGCCGGAGGCGGAGTTGACCCTGCCCTTCCCCTCCCACCTCACGCTTCAGAACTACTCGACGGTGTTCACCCAGCATCCGTTCGGGCGGATCGTGCTCAACTCGCTGCTGGTCGCCGCCGGCACCACGGTGTTCTGTCTCACGGTGGGTGCCGCCGCCGCGTTCGCGCTGGCGAAGTTGTCGTTCCCGGGAAAGAACGCCCTGCTCGGTCTGGCGCTGGCGATCTCCATGTTCCCACCGATCGCCACGGTGAGCCCGCTGTACCTGATCCTCCGCGCCGTAGGCCTGCGCGATCAGCTCGCGGGACTGATCCTTCCGTACGCGACTTTCGCGCTGCCGCTCACGCTGTGGGTGCTCACCTCGTTCTTCCGGCAGATCCCGGACGAGCTGTACCGCGCCGCGCGGGTCGATGGCTGCACACCGTTCCAGGCGTTCCGTCGCGTCCTGCTGCCGCTTGCTGCGCCTGGGCTCGCTACCACCGCGATCCTCGTCTTCATCTTCTCGTGGAACGAATTCCTCTACGCGCTGACGTTCCTCTCCTCGCCGGAGAAGCGCACCATCCCGGTGGCGATCAGCATGTTCTCCGGCGACTTCCGGGAGCCGTGGGCGCAGATCGCCGCCGCTTCGGTGATCGCCACGATCCCGCTGGTCGTCCTCACGATCCTCTTCCAGCGGCGCATCGTCAGCGGACTCACCGCCGGCGCGGTGAAGGAGTAGCGATGGCCACCGTTTCGCTCGAGAACGTGCGCAAGACGTATCGCGGCGGCGTCGACGCGGTTCGAGACGTGACGCTGCAGATCGCAGACGGCGAGTTCGTCACCCTGGTCGGCCCCTCCGGGTGCGGGAAGTCCACCACTCTCAATCTCATCGCCGGGCTGGAGACGCCGACTTCCGGGGTGATCCGAATCGATGGCGATGTGGTCAACGACTTCTCTCCTCGCGAACGCGACGTGGCGATGGTGTTCCAGAGCTACGCGCTCTACCCCCACATGGACGTGCGCCGGAACCTGGCCTTTCCGCTCGAGGTTGCCGGCGTGGATCGCAAGGTCATCTCGGCGCGGGTCGAGGAGACCGCTGAACTGCTCGGGCTCGGGCAACTGCTGGCGCGCCGGCCGCGGGAGCTCTCGGGTGGCCAGCGACAGCGAGTCGCGCTCGGACGCGCCCTGGTGCGCAGACCCAAGCTGTTCCTGTTCGACGAGCCCCTGTCCAACCTCGACGCGGCGCTTCGCACGCAGATGCGCTCGGAGATCAAGAAGCTGCATGGGCGGCTCAGTGCCACGTTCATCTACGTCACCCACGATCAGGCCGAGGCCATGACGCTTTCGGACCGGGTGGTGGTGATGAACGCGGGCACGGTCCAACAGGTGGG
The DNA here is from genome assembly GCA_049589315.1 of Myxococcaceae bacterium. GTDB lineage: Bacteria > Myxococcota > Myxococcia > Myxococcales > Myxococcaceae > JBAWAM01. Next base: position 11,315 of record JBAWAM010000078.1, on the reverse strand, counting down.
ACCGCCGCGCGAGATCTACGACGCACCTGCGAACGTGTTCGTGGCCGGCTTCTTCGGTTCGCCGCGGATCAACCTCGTCCCTCCCGCCACGCTCGGATTTCCGGACGAGGACAACGTATTGATCGGCGTCCGTCCCGAGCACGTCGAGATCGGCACTGGCGCACCGCCTCCGGGTGCTGCGCCCGGTCGGGTCGACCTGGTCGAGCCGATGGGACCCGAGAGCTGGGTCTCGGTCGGCATCGACGACCAGAAGGTGATCGCGCGAGCGGCGCCTGAGTTCCATCCGGCGATCGATGAGGCGGTCTGGGTTCGTGTTCAGGCAGACCGAGTGCTCAGGTTTGACTCGAACAGCGGCCAGCGGCGGAGCTGATCCGCATGTCGGTGTTTGTGGGAGCAATTGGACCGCCCCCCGCGGTGAAGTGGAGAATGGGGCAATGCAAGCAGGACGGTCCTGGGTGGTGGCGCTCGCACTCGTGTTGTGCGTGGGCTGCGCGAACAACGTCGACGTGGACAACCCGCTGACGAACCCGGAGGACGGGCCGCCCGCGGGAAACCCCGACGGCACGTGCGCGATCCCCGCGGAGGCGGCGCCTGCCGACAGCTCGCAACCCGATCACGTCGTGGGTACGGGGACTCCGGAGAGCTGCACCGCGGACGCGTTCATCGAAGCGGTCGCGCAAGGCGGTGTCATCACCTTCAACTGCGGACCCGATCCGGTCACGATCACCCTCGATCGTCCAGCGAAGGTCTTCAACGACACCGGCCCGGAGATCGTCATCGACGGCGCTGGGCTCGTGACGCTGAGCGGCGGCGGGCACACGCGGGTCCTCTACATGAACACCTGCGACCAGGCGCAGCGCTGGACCACCTCGCGCTGCGACGACCAGGACCATCCCCGCCTCACGGTGCAGAACCTCACCTTCATCGACGCGGACTCGCGCGGCGAGGACACGTTCGACGGTGGCGGCGCCATCTGGGTTCGCGGAGGACGCCTCAAGGTCGTGAACTCTCGCTTCTTGAACAACGTCTGCGCAGACGAGGGATCGGACGTGGGGGGCGCCGCGATCCGCGCCTTCGACCAGCACCAGGACCGCCCGGTCTACGTCGTCAACACCACCTTCGGTGGCGCCGAGGGGTTTGGCAACACGTGCGCGAACGGCGGCGCCATCAGCAGCATCGGCGTGTCGTGGACCATTCTGAACAGCCACTTCTCGCACAACCGCGCGATCGGCCGCGGCGGCAACCCGGCCATGTCGGGCAGCCCGGGCGGCGGCAGCGGCGGCGCGATCTACAACGACGGCAACACCATGACGCTCTCGCTCTGTGGCACGCGCATCGAGCACAACGAGGTCGTGCAGCACGGCAGCGCGATCTTCTTCGTGAGCAACGATCACTCGGGCGACATCCGCATCGAGCGTTCCGTCATCACGAACAACGTCGGCGGCTCCTGGTATCCCACCTGGCCGCAGATCTCAAACCACGACGACACTCCGATCTCCGTGATCGACTCGGTCATCGAGTAGACACGAGGAATGTTGTTGCCGGCGCAGGGTGCCCTCCTCCTGATCACGACGCTGCTCCTGGGCTCCGAAGGGGAGCCCTCGAGCGGCGAGACCGTGGTCATTGGAACCGACGAGGACCTGCCCGCATCTGTCGACGGCCGTGCGGGCTCCGTGGTCGACCGCTTCGAGCTCGAGCGACGCCTCCCCCGATCGGCACCCGACGCGCTGCGCTATGAGCCCGGCGTGTTCATTCAGCAGACGGCCCACGGTCAGGGGTCCGCTTTCATCCGGGGACTGACCGGCCAGCAGACGCTGATCCTCTTCGACGGGATTCGCCTCAACAACAGCACCTTCCGCCAGGGGCCGAACCAATACTTCTTCACCCTGGATTCGGCGACCATCGAGCAGCTAGAGGTGGTGCGCGGCGGGTCGTCGACCCGCTACGGTTCGGACGCACTCGGCGGCGTCATTCTCACCCGCCCTCTCGAGCCGCGGGGGAGCGACGGTGCGACCTGGAGCGTGCGCCCCACCCTGAGCGCCAGGGGCGCGACCGCGGATCTCGAGCACGGCGGGCGCGTACAGGTGGAGGCCTCGACGCCCGGGAACCTCTCCCTCCTCGCGGGAGCGGGTGCACGGCGCGCGGGGCTGCTGCGAAGCGGAGGTCCCGTCCAGAACCTCTCGGGAGGAGGGATCCCGGAGGTCCCACGCTTCGCGGGAGATGGGCGCACCCAGCTGGGGACCGGCTTCGACGAGATCACGGCCGACGCGCGTGCGGTGTGGCGGCAGAACGAGCAACACACCGCGACGCTCGCGGCGTATCTGTACCGGCAGTTCGACGCGCCGAGAACGGACCAGTGCCCTGCGCCTGCCGCGCGATTCGACGAATGCCTCACGTATGACGAGCAGTTCCGGACGCTCGTCTATGGGGCATCATCCTGGAAGCCGGGGCTCCCGGGCCTCGCGCGCATGCGCACCACCGTCTCGTGGCAGCAGCAACATGAGCGACGCCGCGGAGAACGCCCTGCCTCGTTCGTGATCAACCGAGGCGTCGATGACGTTCATACATTCGGCGTGAGCCTGGCCGCGGAGTCATTCCGATTCGAGACCCCGTTCGGCCCGGCGCTCATCGGCTATGGCGCGGACTCGTACTTCGACCAGCTCGAGTCGTCGGCGGAGATCGCCTTCACGGACATCGACGTGACGGTCCAGCGGGCGCGCGGGCAATACCTGAGCGGGTCCACCTTTCTCTACGGCGGCGCTTTCGCACTGGCCGAGGTCGCGCCGGTCGAGGTGCTCCGGCTCCGCGGGGGTGGTCGCTTCTCGTGGATCCACGCGCGGGCGCCAGGGGACGCGGCCTCCGGCTCTTCCGCGGTCGATGCGAGCTGGTTTCCGCTGGTGGGTTTCCTCGGGGCGGAGTGGCAGGCGCACCCGGCCCTTCGGCTGTTCGTGAACGTGGACCACTCCTTCCGGGCGCCGAACCTCGATGACCTGACGTCGAGGCAGCAGACCGGTCCCGGGTTCCAGTTCGAGAACGCCCACTTGCGACCCGAACGGGCGACGACCTTCGAACTCGGCGCCAGCATCCGGCAGGCGATCGCCTCGCTCGACGTGTGGTTGTTCCAGGCCGGGATCGTCGACGCGATCGGACGGGAGCCGCGGGAGGCCGATGCCTGTCCGCCGAACACGCCACAGTGCAGCTCCTCGTGGTCCCGGTTCCAGCTGGTCAACGTCGACGGGGTCTCCACGATTCGAGGCGCCGAGGTCGCTGCGCGCGTTCGCCTCCCCGGCAATGTCGGCCTGCGCTCCTCTGCCGCGTGGACCTGGGGCGAGGGCCCGGCGGATCGCGCGCGCATTCCGCTCTCCCGAATCCCTCCGCTCAACGGCACCGCCGAGCTCTCCTGGGTGTCCCGCTTCGGACTCGGCCTGGGCGCAGCGATGCGCTGGGCCGCGGCGCAGGATCGGCTCGCACTCCAGGATTATTCCGATGCCCGGATCCCCGTGGGAGGGACGCCCGGCTTTGCCGTGTTCGACGCGCGCGCCTGGTATCACGCCGGCGAGCGGGTCCGGCTCAGCCTTGTCGCGGAGAACCTGCTCGATACGCCGTACCGCTATCATGGCTCCAGCGTGAATGGTCCCGGGCGGGGCCTGATGCTGGCCGTGGAAGTGGCTCCATTTTGATAGATTGGAGCAACGAATGAGACAACTCGCGCGAACGCTTCTGCTTCTGGTAGGGATCCCGCTGATCGCGTGCGGCCCCACCGGCTCCGGATTGGACGGTCCCGTCGATGCAGGCCAGGACGGTGATGGCGGGTCGCGCTCAGGGGAATGTGCGTCGGAGCCTGTCACCGAGGACGTCTCCGCCTGCGTGCCTTCCGCCACGGACTACCAGCCCCGGTCGTCGGCCGACGACAGCTGGCCTGCGTGCATCTCCGACGACAACCAGTACCACCGCATCGCCGAGTCCGTCTCGACCATCGCCCGCGTGGAGGCCTTCGACCAGATCGCCGGGATTCTCTGGCGAAGCGGCAGGATTCCCACGCCCGAGGACTTCATTCAGGCGCGCGTGCTCTACGCCCAGGACCAGGGCCTCGACTCGCGGGTGCAGCGACGCGAGGACATCCACTACCCGGCGCCGGCCCAGGACGCGAAGTGCGCCGACATGGGGATCCCGGAGCAGTACCCGGATCGTTGCGTCGGCCCGGCGAAGCTGCTGCCGATCCTGAACGAGTCGTTTGCGCACGGGGCACAGGGACAGTCCCCGTTGCTCCACGCGCGTCGCATCGAAGCCGCGCTGCTGTGGTTCCTGTACGTGTCGCCGCTCTCGGAAGTGACGAGCTGTGCCGCGAAGCCACAGGACTGCGACAGCGCCTGGGCGTACTACAGCGGCGGAACGCCTCGGGAGTCACCGGCGGGACTTGCCGCCTACGTCGCCGCGCTGGGGCCCGAGACGCACCACCGCGCCTACGACGCCACCCTGGCCGTGCGCTGCTGGAGAAACCTCGACAACGAGACGGGGGCGGCGAGCAACCTGGCCCTGCGCGATCAGGCCCGTGCTCAGCTTGATCGGGCAATGCTGCGAGGAATGGCGCTGATCGTCCGCGACCGCTTCGCGGCGCTCCATTGTGATGAGGCGTCGGTGGCCGAGGCTGAGCTGGCGTTCCTGAAGGTGCTGGTCCCGCTCCTCGACCGCGCCTCGCGTGAACGCGATCCCGCACACGCGGACGTGTTGCTCGCCCAGGTCAGCAAGGACGATCCGACTCAGGTCGACATCGAGGCAGCTCAGACCGCTCTCGATGCCTTGTACGCGTGCCCGTGATCAAGGCCTGAACTCCACGCCCTCGTCCTCCAGGGGCCCCTCGCGCAGCAGCCGCACGTCCTGGGCGTAGTCCTGGTTGAGCCGCCACGGCGCGCGTGCGCCCTGCTTCGGGAGGCGCTCGAGCGATCGCAGGACGTAGCCGGACTTGAGGTCGATGAACGGCTCGGTGGGCATCGAAGGATCCGGTGCTTGCGAAGTGACCTGCCGATACCCGTGCTCGTCCATGTGTCGAAGCACCCGACAGACGTATTCGCCCACCAGATCGCCCTTCAGAGTCCACGAAGCATTCGTGTACCCGAGGATGACGGCCAGGTTCGGCACGCCGCTGAGCATCATCCCCTTGTAGCCAACGGTCTTCGAGACATCGACCTCCCGGCCGTCCACCGAAAGCGACATCCCGCCGAGGACGAGCAGGTTAAGCCCGGTGGCGGTCACGATCACCTCCGCTTCGAGCTCCTTGCCGGAGACGAGTCGGATGCCCTTTCCGGTGAAGGTGTCGATCTGGTCCGTGACGATCGAAGCGCGCCCACTCCGAATGGCCTTGAAGAGGTCGTCGTCGGCGACGAGGCAGAGGCGCTGGTCCCACGGTTGATACGTGGGGTTGAAGTGCCGTTCGACGTCGAAGCCCTGGGGAAGCCGTCGGCGGACATTCCGGCTGAGGTAGGTCCTCACCAGTCTCGGAGCGCGCCGGCTCAACTTGAACAGGCCCTGACTCACCTTCACGTTCTTCCACCGCACGGCGGCATAGGCCACCTTCTCCGGCAGCACCCGACGCAGCGCATCCGCGACGGGGTCCTTCCCGGGAACGGAGAGCACGTACGTGGGCGAGCGCTGCAGCATGGTCACGTGTGCGGCCCGTTCGGCCATCGCGGGCACCAGGGTGATCGCCGTCGCGCCGCTGCCAATCACCACCACGCGCTTGTCGGCGAAGTCGAGGTCGTCGGGCCAGTGCTGCGGATGCACGATCGTTCCGAGGAACTTCTCGCGTCCCTGGAAGTGCGGCGTGTACCCCTCGTCGTAGCGGTAATAGCCGGTGCAGCCGAACAGGAAGCCGCAGGTCATCCGAACCCGCGCCTTCGTGTCGGTGCGCTCTGCCTCGACCGTCCACCGCGCCTCTTCCGAGGACCACTCGGCACGCACCACGCGATGGTTGAAGCGGATGCGGCTGTCCACGCCGCGCTCGCGTGCGGTCTCGCGGATGTACTCGAGAATGGAGGGTCCATCCGCGAGCGATTTGGAAGACAGCCAGGGCTTGAAGGCGTAGCCCAGGGTGAACATGTCCGAGTCCGAGCGGATCCCCGGATAGCGGAAGAGGTCCCAGGTCCCGCCCATGGCGTCGCGCGCCTCGAGGATGGCGAAGGTCTTGCCCGGACAGTTCTCCTGGAGGTGGCAGGCGGCCCCGACGCCGGAGAGACCTGCGCCAATGATGAGAACGTCGACGTGTTCGAATGACATGGAAGAACCCCTTCCTCCAACCGGTGTCTCACCGCAGTCACTCCGCGGTTTCACCTGCTCGACTCCGGAAGCTTCGCGACCGTATCAATCGGCTCGCCCAAAAGGAGGCGTACCTGATGAACGAGATGCGCGCAGCGGTGATCGTCGAGCCCAGGAAGTTTCGTCTCGAGCGACGACCGATGCCCGAACCGGATCACGACCAGGTGCGGGTCCGGCTGGAAGGGTGCGGGGTGTGCGGCTCGAATCTTCCGACCTGGGAAGGACGCGAGTGGATCAAGTACCCGATGTCGCCGGGCGCTCCAGGGCATGAGGGTTGGGGCGTGGTGGAGGCGGTCGGCCCGGGGGTGAACACGGTCGCCCGAGGCGATCGGGTCGCGTTTCTCTCCGGCAACGCCTTCGCCGAATACGACGTGGTCCGTGCGGACCAGTTGGTGCAGTTGCCGAAGGCGCTCGAGTCACAGCCGGTCCCTGGCGAACCGCTCGGCTGCGCGATGAACATCTTCCGCCGCAGCGACATCCAGCCCGGCCAGACGGTGGCGATCGTGGGCATCGGGTTCCTCGGCGCGCTGGTGACCAGGCTGGCGACCAACGCGGGCGCCCGGGTCATCGCCATCACCCGCCGTTCGTTCGCCCTCGAGGTGGCGAAGTCCTATGGCGCGGCGGAGCTGGTCCCCATGGACGACCACTGGAAGATCATCGGCCGCGTGAAGTCGCTCACCGATGGGGTCCTGTGCGATCGGGTCATCGAGGCGGTCGGCGAGCAGTGGCCGCTGGACCTCTCCGCGGAGCTCACCCGCGAGCGCGGCAAGCTGATCATCGCCGGCTACCACCAGGACAGTCCTCGGCAGGTGAACATGCAGCTCTGGAACTGGCGGGGGCTCGACGTGATCAACGCGCACGAGCGGGATCCGGCCGTGTACCTCGAGGGCATGCGCCTGGCGGTTCAGGAGATCGCGGCAGGACGGCTCGATCCGCGTCCGCTCTACACAAGCTACAAGCTCGACGAGCTCGATCGCGCGTTCGAGGCGATGAAGTCGCGCCCAGATGGGTTCATGAAGGCGCTGGTGACGACATGAGGCCGAAGCTGGGCTTCCTGGGCGTGGGCTGGATCGGCCGGCACCGGATGGAGGCGATCGCCCAGAGCGGCGCCGCACAGGTCGCGGCCATCTCCGACGCCACGGGAGACATCGCCCGGGCCGCCGCACAGCCATTCCCCGATTGTCGCGTGGTGGAATCTCTCGACGCGCTGTTCGAACAGAGGCTCGACGGCGTGGTCATCGCCACGCCCAGCGCGTTCCACGCAGAGCAGACGATCCGGGCGCTCGAAGCGGGCGTGGCGGTGTTCTGCCAGAAGCCGCTCGGGCGCAACGCCGAAGAGACCGGGCGCGTGGTCGACGCGGCTCGCGCGGCGAACCGGCTGCTCGGCGTGGATCTCTCCTATCGCTTCACCGAAGGGATGCGCGCCATCAAGCAGCGCATCGATGCCGGCGAGCTCGGTGACGTGTACGCGGTCGATCTCGTCTTCCACAACGCCTACGGACCGGACAAGGCGTGGTTCTACGACCCGATGCTCTCCGGCGGCGGGTGCGTGATGGACCTGGGCATCCACCTCGTGGATCTCGCGCTGTGGACGCTCGGATTCCCCGCAGTCGCGAACGTGACCAGTCGGCTCTACGTGAAGGGGCAACCCCTCACCCGCCGGGGAGAGGCGTGCGAGGACTTCGCCTCGGCGCAGCTCACCCTCGACTCGGGCGCCACCGTCCAGCTCGCGTGCTCGTGGAAGCTGCCCGCTGGCTGCGACGCGGTGATCGCCGCGTCCTTCTATGGAACGAAGGGCGGTGCCGCGCTGAAGAACGTGAACGGTTCGTTCTACGACTTCGTCGCCGAGCACTATCGGGGCACCCAGCGTGAGCAGCTCGCGGCGCCCCCCGACGCGTGGGGAGGGCGGGCCGCCGTCGCGTGGGCAGAGCAGCTTGCCCGGGATCCGTCGTTCGATCCGGCCGCCGAGCGCCTGGTGGTCGTCGCCGAGGCACTCGACGGCATCTATCTGGGCGCGCGGGTCCCCACGAAGCAGCGGGCCGGCGGCCGCTGGCAAGCGCAGTAGGAGGGCGGGCAACCGGGGTGCGGCGAGGCCCGGGAAGATCACGACGGAAGTAATCCGGGCGAATCGGAGTTGGCAGGGCTCGGAGAGGTGCCCGTGTCTTCAACGTCTTCTGCCCTACCCCTTCCCGCCGTCACTCCAGCCCCTCAACCCACCGCGCCGTCGCAGCTTCGTCGCGCGCTGGGGTTCCTCGCCCCCCACCGCTCCGCTGCGCTCGGCATCATCGCCCTCGCACTGCTGATGGCCGCGCTGAGCGCGATCGAGCCGCTGATCCTGAAGTACGTCTTCGACGCGCTCGGAGAAGGGGCGAACGCGGCGCACTACCTGCTCGTGGGACTGGGCGGCCTCGTGGTGATGATGGTGACGAAGGAGGCGTTCCAGGCGTTCTCCAACTGGCTCACCTGGCGCACCCGCATCGGCGTCCACTACAGCCTGACCGAAGCCACTGTGAGCCGGCTTCACACGCTCCCCGTCTCCTACCACCCCAACGAGGGGGTGGGCGCGCTGATGACCCGGCTCGATCGCGGCATCCAGGGCCTGGTGAACGCGATCACCGAGATCTCGTTCAACGTGATCCCCGCCGTCGTGTATCTCGGCGTGTCGATCGCGATCATGCTGAAGCTCGACTGGCGCCTCGGCCTGCTGGTGATGGGCTTCGCTCCGCTGCCGGCGGTGATCGCCCACCTCGCCGCGCCCCGGCAGACGCAGCGTGAACGCACCCTGATGGACCGCTGGGCGGCGATCTATTCGCGCTTCAACGAGGTGCTCTCGGGGATCGTCACCGTGAAGAGCTTCGCGATGGAGGAGCGCGAGAAGCAGCGCTTCCTCGCCAATGTGCGCGATGCAAACGACGTGGTCACCCGCGGCGTCGGTTACGACTCCGGCGTCGGCGCGGCCCAGAACCTGGTGGTTGGGACGGCCCGGGTCGCGGCGCTCGCCTTCGGCGCCGTGCTGGTCGTGCGCGGTGAGATCACCCTCGGTACGGTGGTGGCGTTCCTCGGTTACGTCGGCGGCCTGTTCGCCCCGGTGCAGGGCCTCTCGAACACGTACCGCACGCTGCAGCTCGCGAAGGTGTCACTCGAGCAGGTGTTCTCGATTCTCGACGCCGAGGACGCCCTCAACGATCCGCCCGACGCGATCGAACTCCCTGCCGTCCGCGGCGAGATCGCGTGGGAGAACGTCCACTTCGGCTACGTCCGGAACGCCGAGCCGATCCTCGACGGCATCGATGTGAAGGTAAGGCCCGGAGAGAACATCGCCCTGGTCGGTCCCAGCGGCGCGGGCAAGACCACGATGATGGCCCTGCTCCAGCGCTTCTACGATCCCACCGAAGGCCGGGTCCTCGTGGACGGCTACGACGTGCGCAAGGTGAAGCAGGTCTCGCTGCGCCGGCAGGTCGGCGTGGTGATGCAGGACGCGCTGCTCTTCAACGAGACGCTTCGGGACAACATCGCCTACGGCCGACCCAATGCCACGATGGCGGAGATCGAGGCCGCCGCGCGCGCCGCCAACGCGCACGACTTCATCTCGAAGATGCCCCAGGGCTACGACACCCTCGTGGGTGAGCGCGGCAACCGGCTCTCCGCGGGCGAACGCCAGCGCGTCGCGATCGCACGTTCGCTGCTCAAGAACCCGGCGGTGCTGATCCTGGACGAGCCGACCTCGGCGCTCGATGCGGAGTCCGAGGCGCTGGTGCACGAGGCCCTGGGCCGCCTGATGAAGGGGCGCACCAGCTTCGTCATCGCCCACCGACTCTCCACCGTGGTCGACGCGGATCGGATCCTCGTCCTCCGCGATGGGAAGATCGTCGAGTCCGGCACGCACGAAGAGTTGATGAGTCTGCACGGCCATTACGCTTCGCTGGTCCAGCGGCAGACGCGCGGCCTGCTTCCGCGCGCTGCGTGACAGTCACGCGCGTCCTTCGCGCGTTCCGTTGCAGCGCCGAAGGCCAGACGGTGGAGCGTCTCGACCGACGTGCCCCCGCCGGTCCTCCTGTTCGCATCCGAGGCTGCCGCCGGCCTGGGAGACCGAGAGCAGCTGAGGATCGTCCCGTTCCCGGGAACCCACTTCACCGCCATTCGACCACCGGACGTCAACGACCTCGGTCCGATCCTGCTGGAAGCCATTCGAGGCGGCGGAGCGCTGAAGCGCTGCGGCGCCTTCGCCTTCCATGCGCTCAGGTTCATCGACCCGCCGTCCGTGCGCACCGTGCGCCTGATGCCGGTCGCCGCTCATGCGCCAGCCATCGGACACGCGCCCGCTGGATGGGTAGAGGCGACCGAACCCCCAAGGTAGACCCACTATAGGTCGGTAGGTGGGACCTGGGGTGGGCGGCGAGTGGCGGGTCGGGGGAGGGACGCGTGTCCTGACAAGGGACACGTCTACGAGCGGTGGAATGGCGCGGCGGCTGCGGCGCTACCTGCCGGATACCGCCCTCGACGTCCCGAGCAGACGCCCCTTCACAGTGCCATCCGCAGCGCTCTCCCGGATTTCGTGCGGGAGTCATCCGCCCGCGGCGGGCTTCCCACGTTCGTGGTCCGCGAGTTGGAGGAGTACCTCGGCTGTGGCGTGCTCGCGAACGGCTTCTCACGCGTCCGCTGCACCGGGTGCGGCGACGAGCTCCTGGTCGCGTTCTCCTGCAAGCGTCGAGGCGTGTGTCCCTCGTGCTGCGCCCGACGCGCCAGCGACGTCGCCGCCCATCTGGTGGACCATGTGCTTCCCCGCGCGCCCGACCGGCAATGGACGCTGTCGCTCCCCATCCGGCTTCGCTGGGCCCTGGCGCGAAACGGAGCGCTCTGTACCGCAGTGCTGAACCTGTTCGTCCGCAGCCTGTTCAATGCGCTTCGTGCCCGTGCGCGGAGCCTGGTGTTTCCTGCCCGCGAGTGCGGAGCAGTCAGCTTCATCCAGCGCTTCGGCTCCGCCCTCCAATTGAACGTCCACT
>JBAWAM010000077.1:0-5003 GCA_049589315.1 Myxococcaceae bacterium | reverse complement strand
GCGTCTGCCCACGCCCGTTGCGCAGCTCCGGATCCGCGCCGCGCTCGAGCAGGAGCCGCGTGGCCTCCTGATGGCCGTGGTAGGCCGCGAGCATCAGGAGGCTGTCGCCCTTCCCGTTGAGCACGTCCGCCGGGACGCCGCGCCCGAGCAGCTCCCTCAGCGAGGGGACGTCCCCGGACCTCGCCGCGGTGAAGGCGTCCTGCACCATCGCTACGGCCTGCTGCATCACGACCTCCCCTTGCGCAGGGCGGCCACCGCCTGGGTGAGCCGCCGTCCGAACTCCGCGTCCGCCTTCTCGAAGTGGCCGATCGAGCGGTCGATCACGTCCTGCCGCGACACCTGTGACAGGCTGCCCGCGAGGTTGCCGATGAGCCGCTGCCGGGCGGCCTCGTCCATCAGCCGGTACAGGTTGCCGGCCTGGACGAAGTCGTCGTCCTCCGCGTGGGCGCGCAGCGCCTGAGGGCCGACCGTCCCCGAGATCGGGTAGCCGAGCTCGTAGGCCTCGCCGGTCTCCACCGGGCCCTCGTGGCTGTTGGGCTCGTAGTTCTTCGAGCGCCCGCCGTTGGCGCCCAGCCGCATGGCGCCGTCCCGCCCGTAGTTGCGCGCCCCGCCCTTCACGCCCTGCGGCGCGTTGATGGGCAGCAGGGTGTGGTTGATGCCCAGCCGGTAGCGCTGCGCGTCCGCGTAGGCGAAGAGGCGCGCCTGGAGCATCGGATCCGGCGAGGGCCCGATGCCGGGCACGAAGTTCGAGGGATCGAACGCGGCCTGCTCGGTCTCGGCGAAGTAGTTGTCCGGCACCCGGTCGAGCACCATCCGGCCCACGGGGATCAGCGGGTAGTCCGCGTGCGGCCACACCTTGGTCAGGTCGAAGGGATTGAAGCGGTAGCCTGCCGCCTCCGCCTCCGGCATCACCTGGACCTTCAGCGTCCAGGACGGGTGGTCCCCGCGCTCGATCGCGTCGTAGAGCTCCTTATGCAGCGCCGAGGGATCCTCGCCGCCGATGCGCGCGGCCTCCTCGGAGGTGAGCGTGCGGATGCCCTGGTCGGTCTTGAAGTGGAACTTCACCCAGAAGCGCTCGCCCCTGGCGTTCACCCACTGGAAGGTGTGCGAGCCGAAGCCATCCATGTGCCGCAGGGAGGCGGGGATGCCGCGGTCGCCGAAGAGCCAGGTGAACTGGTGGGTCGCCTCGGGCGAGTGCGAGAAGAAGTCCCAGACGTTGTCCGGCTCCTGCCGGTGGGTGAAGGGATCCGGCTTCTGCGTGTGGATGAAGTCGGGGAACTTGATGCCGTCGCGGATGAAGAAGGTCGGCGTGTTGTTGCCCACCAGGTCCCAGTTGCCCTGCTCGGTGTAGAAGCGCACCGCGAAGCCGCGTGGATCGCGCGCGGTGTCCGCCGCGCCCATCGAGCCGGCCACGGTGGAGAAGCGCACGAAGACCGGCGTGCGCTTGCCGACCTCGGAGAAGAGCCCTGCGCGGGTCCACCTCGAGACCTCGGGGTGGGTGACCTCGAAAAAGCCGTGGGCGCCGGTGCCCACCGCGTGCACCACCCGCTCGGGGATGCGCTCGCGGTTGAAGCGCGCGAGCTTCTCGATCAGGTAGTGGTCCTGCATCAGCGTCGGGCCGTAGTCGCCCGCGCGCTGCGAGTGCTGGTTGTCGATGACCGGTGCGCCGGCATCGGTGGTCAGGGTGGGGCGGCTCATGGTGTCGGTCCTTTCCCGTCTGCGACGCGCGACAGGCGCGCCGGGTTGAGGACCGTTGTACGGAACCGCGGCTGATAGCTCCAATACATCGCATGGAACGATGTGATAGGCAGAGGCTATTGACGTCGACCGCGGAGGAGAAGGCGCAGCGACTACCTGCCGGTGTAGATGCCGACGCCTCCGACCCGACCGCCCGTCTTGCGGAAGCCGACCAGCACCTTCCGCTGCTCGCCGGAGCTGACGAACTGGACGTTGCCCACGGTGCTCGAGCCGAAGTCCCCGAGCACGCGGTCGAAGCGGATGAGCTTGTCGGCCTGGAGGCGGCTCAGCCCGCCACCGCCTTCGTGGCCCAGCCAGAGGCTCTCGTCGTACGTGTCGCGCCCGAGCGCCAGGATGTGCGCGTCCGAGGTGCCTTCGAACAGGCGTCGCTCCACGGTGACGACGTTCGAGTTCACCGTCTCCTTCAGCTGGGCCAGGCCCCAATGCCAGGAGCTGATCCACACCGTTCCGTCCGACATCACGACCAGGCCGGTGACCTCGTCATCCCGGCGTTCCTCGGGCGAGAAGAGGCCGTTCGGCTGCGAATCGCCGGGCTCCTTCCGCGGCTCGGCGTCGAGGTCCGGCCACACGTCGATGCGGTTGCGCCACTTGTTCCTGTCGGCGCTCAGCCGCCGCGCGGCCTCGAAGTTCCACGGCAGCGCCCCTGAGGCAGCCGCCTTCTGGTCGTACGGGTCGCTCATCCAGCGCGACCTGCCGGCGGTCATGATGCGGAACAGCGTGGTGCGGATCGCTGTACCGACCCACACGTCCCCGTCAGGCTTCACCGCGATGCCCAGCGCGTTCCCCGTGAGCTCGTACGGAGAGGCCGTCTCCGACCAGATCGTCGGATGCATGTGCTCCATCACGCCGTTCGTGCAGCGCTGGCGCACCTCCGACGTGCCTCCATCCGGCGGCATGTGCACCCACTCGTTCGCCGCGAGCACCGCCGGGTCCGAGCAGGTCGCCCCTCCCTGGTAGTTCGCCTCGCCCCACGAGAAGCCGTGATTCCCGCCGAACCAGAGCGAGTTGCGCGGCTTGTCCCAGATGATCCGGTGGATGCTGCAGATCTTCTCCCGGTGGCCGTACCCCGGCACGGTGTGGGCGGGCGAGTGCAGGTCATAGTGGAACACCTTCAGCCGCCCATCGGGCTGGAGCTCCACGCGATCCGCGTCGCCGCTCTTGAAGACGTTCGGGTCCTCGGGCTGGCCCGGGTCCTTGTAGAACTCGCTCTCGCAGTTCGGCAGGCCCTCGTAGCCCACCCACACGACCCCCGGCGGTCCCCCGGTGACGGCGCGCACGTCGAGCACCTTCTCGCCGACGGGCACCTTCCCCTTCCAGAGTCCGTACGGCTGCAGGCCATGCTCCATGCCGAACCGCTCGAACCGGGTGGCCCCCTTGCGCAGAAGGAAGAGCCCTTCGGTTCCGCCCGCGACCCACAGGTTGCCTCCCACGTCTTCGCTGACGCCGTAGACGTCCGAGGGCGCCCCCTCCGCCTGCCCGAGGAAGGTCCACCCTCCCGGCGCTGCGTCGACCTCGGTGAACGTCGCGTGCGGCTTGCCGGTGTCGAGCGTCGGAGGTGGAGGCTCTTCCGAGGGACCCGCGTCGGGGGGAGGGTCCTCGTCCCCGATGGTCCCCTCGGGCGGCGGCTGGAATCCTCCATCCGGCAGAGGAACCTCGACGACCTGCTCGCTCCCGCCGTCCTCGCCCGTGAGGCCGTTCACGTCGCCGTCACTGCCGCTGCACGCCCCAGCAACGAGAAACGCCGCACCCGCCAGCCCCGCGGCCCATCCAACGCGCCCCCACCCGTCCATAGGATTGCCCTCCCTTTTCTCACCGGCGCGAGGAGAGGCAATGCAAGTGCCACGGGTGCGCCCCCTCGTTTGGCGCAGGAGGGCGCGCCCGTGTGAACCGGCCTTCCCTCTCAGGGGAGGCCGTTCCTCGTTGTGACCCGGGCGCGCGACGGACCGAGGGTCACCGAGGACCCATCGTTGAAAGCGCCGTTCAGATGTGAGGTAAGGTGGGACGACTCCGGGAGCTCGGGGGGGAATTGATGAGATTGAAGAACATCGACGGGGCGTTTCGCTCGCAGCCGACGCCCGAGGAGCAGACCCGGACGGGCGAATCGGTCCAGGCCCGGGCGCCCCAGAAGCCCTCGACGCCACCTCTTCAACGTGACGCGTTCTTGAACACCGTCGTCCGCGCGGATCCGCTCGTGGACGCCGTGCTCCGACCCCTCCCGAGCGCCCCGCCTCCGCCGACGGTGCGAGGGCGCCAGCCGACGTACGGGAGCGTCGAGTTCGAGAAGAAGCTCGACCAACTGACCGACTCCGTGGTGCGGGACGGGAACAAGGTCACCCTGCTCTTCGACGGAATCAACTCGTACGCCGACCGGAACCGGCTGATCGACGGCGCGAAGAGCACCATCCACCTGCAGACCTTCATCCTCACCGACGACGAGACCGGGTGGGATCTCGCCAAGCGCCTGGGCCGCAAGGCGCTGGAGGGCGTAAAGGTCCGGCTCATCTACGACGCGCTCGGGTCCGCCCGCTCCGACAAGGAGATCTTCGAGTTCATGGAGAAGTGCGGCGTGGAGATCCGGGCGTATGGCCACCCGGTGAAGCAGTTCTGGGACGTGAACGACCGCTGGCACGAGAAGCACCTGATCGTCGACGGCAAGGTCTCCATCGAAGGCGGGATGAACATCGCCGACGAGTACGCGTTCACCGGGACGGGGAAGCTGTGCCCGGAGCGCGGCCCCACAGGGGAGCCCTGGCGCGACGTGGATGCGCGGCTGGAGGGGCCGGCGGTCGCGGACGCGCAGAAGGCGTTCCTGACGAACTGGAAGGAGCTGGGCCCCGAGGTCGATTCTGCCGAGCTCGTGCGCCTCTTCCCGCCGCTCGAGGTTGTGGGCGACGGAAAGGTCCGCGTCGTCCAGCACCGCCCCGACGAGGATGGCGACGACAACACGCACCAGCTCTATCTCCAGGCCGTCCGTTCGGCGCAGAAGAGCATCACCATCGAGAACGCCTACTTCCTCCCGCCGAAGGATCTCCGCGAGGCGCTGTGCGACGCGGCCCGTCGGGGCGTGGAGGTGAAGGTGCTGTTGAACAGCCGCGCGTCCACCGACTTCAGCTTCGTGTGGTACGCGACCAGCCACTTCTACAAGGACTACGTCGACGCCGGCGTGAAGCTCTTCGAGAAGCACGGCCCGATGGTGCACGCCAAGACCGCCACCTTCGACGGCGAATACAGCATCGTCGGTTCTG
>JBAWAM010000076.1:0-20471 GCA_049589315.1 Myxococcaceae bacterium | reverse complement strand
AGAGTGCTCGCGGTGGGACCGCGCGGGCGGGTGTACCTCGCTCGCAAGGACCAGGACCAGGTCGCGCTCAAGGAGCTGGCCTTTGCCACGGGTCCGGACGTGAGGGCGGTCGACCTCTTTGAACGCGAGTGCGAGGCCCTGTCTCGCCTGTCGCATCCGCTCGTGCCCAGGTTCCTTGAGGCCTTGCAGGAGGGCGAAGGGATTCACCTTCGGCTGTTCCTCGCGCATGCCTATGTGCCGGGGGAGTCGCTGGAAGCACGATTGGCTCACCACGACTTCGAGGAGAGCGAAGCACGGCAGATCGCCAGCGATGTGCTCGGCGTCCTCGCGTACCTTCACGGCAGCTCGCCTCGATACCTTCATCGGGACCTCAAACCGGCCAACATCATCGCGCAGCCGGATGGACGCTTCTCTCTCGTCGACTTCGGCTCGGTTCGCCCGAGCGGAATGGATGCGAGGACCTTCGGTTACATGCCGCCCGAGCAGCTCGCGCGCGAGGCGGATGAGAGGAGCGATCTGTATGCGCTGGGGATGACGCTGGCGCGGATACTGAGTCGGCGCTCTCCGAAAGAGCTGCTCTCGCCGTCGCACGACGTCGTGTTCCGCCCATACGTGAAGGTCTCGGAAGAGTTTGCCGATTTCATCGAGCAGCTGCTTGCGCGTGATCCGGCGTCCCGCTTTCCCGACACCGCCAGCGCTCGGAACGCCTTGGCGCACCTGAACGGATCAACGCTGGAGGTGCCGGTGCTCCAGCAGCTCGCGCCACTGCCGCAGCCGACACCGGAGCTCCAGGGGCCGCAGCCGGAGGAGCCCTCGGTTGCGCCCCAATCGTCGGAGGCGCTTCCCGTCAGCACGGTTCAGCCCTGGCGCCTTCGCGTTGGGACCGAGTACTTCACGCTCGCTCCGGGGCGCGCGTACATCGTCGGTCGCGAGGACGACTGCGACATCCGTGTGGACGAACACCTCAACCGGGCGAATACGGTGTCTCGCCATCACGTGCGGCTCACTGTGACGGCGGCGGGGCTCGAAGTCGAAGAGCTCGGAAGCTCGAACGGAACCTTCGCGGGTGACACGTTCCTCAAGGAGCGGGGGACCCGAGCCACGTTGAAGGTGCGCGCTCAACTGCAGATGGGCCGCGTGGTGACCGACGTCACGCCGAGGCCTCTTGATGGTGCGAGCCTTGACCCGTCGGCGGATGACCAACTCCTCGGCTACCACGGCGGGGATCCGAACGGCGTGCGGATCGTGTTTCTGGAGGAGATTCGGCGCAAGGCGTCCAGGGTATAGGTGTCGACAACTCAGGCGAGCCCGCGCCTCGCCGGAAGTTCGACATGGGCGCCAGGATACCGACGGGTCCAGGAAGCGCATCTCTTGACCACACTGTCCGACATGGGCTTTGACGCGCCGCCTATGCGCCGACTTCTCGTTGTCTCTCTGGCTGCCTGCACCTTCGCCTGCGCGCCTGCGGAGCAGCACGCCTCTCTCGCTGACGAACTCGCCACGTCCGACGGCGACATCACCTCGACGTATCCCACGGTCACCTTCGAGTCCGACTGGTCGATCTCCACCACGGGGACGCTGATCGCGGGTCAGCCGGTGAAGCTCCGCTACGCGCTGTCGCGGCTCGAGCGCTGCCGCGCCTCGTCGTGGCAGGTGTACGTCCGGTACTTCGGGCCGACGAGCCACCGGCACGACCAGCACCTCATGGTCTCGGGCAGCGACTCGATGGCCGAGACCTGGGTGATTCTCCCGTTCGGCGACGAGGTCGAGTTCGCCTTCGAGGCGTACGGTGACGGGGGCTGCCACGCGATCGACACGAACTACGAGCGCAACCACCGGGTCGCGGTCTCCACGCCGGCGCCGACGCTGCACTTCCTCCCGGACTGGAGTCTCCGCACCACGGGCACGCTGAAGCAGGGGACCGAGGTCACCATCGACTTCGACGTGTGGCGGCTGCCCTTCTGTGTGGCCGTCACCCAGTACGACACGCTCTTCGGCGACGCGACGATGTTCTATCGCTTCGATGGTGGTCCGGTCGCGACCGTGTCGCTCCTCGGGATTCCTTCGGGGCTCCCGTCGCACATCAACGGGCAACCGGGCCAGTTCCAGACGCCACCGCGCGTGGCGATCCCCGCTGGTGCTCGCGAGCTCGAGGTGTGGTTCCTCGGAGGGAGCGACCACGACCCGTTCCATCCCTGTACCAACTGGGACTCGAACTACGGCTACAACTACCGGTTCGAGATCTCCCCGTAGTCGACCTCGCGAATCGTCACCTCGCAGGCGTGTCGATGCACGATCATCACACGAGACGCTTGACGCCTCGTGTGTCGTGACCATGGTGAATGTCGAGCGCTGATCAACGCGCGGATCTTGTTTCCACGCACAAGAGCGCTTCGGCACGGATCTCATTCACCTGAACCGCCGTGCCTCGTGACCCACCTCGGAGGTTGATTAATGCAGTTCGAGAACGAAACGACCACTGGAGCAGCAGGCGGATCGGAGACGCCCGCTGGTTCTGCAAGACCGACTCGTCGTCGCGCCACCAAAGCCCGAAAGGCGGCGGGTACTCGTCGCGCGGGTGGGCGTACTGCGGCCAAGGCCACCAAGAAGAGGGCTGCTGGCGGCGCTCGGAAGTCTGCCGCGAAGAAGAGGCCTGCTGCCCGAAAGCCTGCAGCCAAGAGGGGCGCTGCGAAGAAGACTGCCGCGCGTGGTCGCACGGCGGCCCGTACCACTGCGGCGAAACGTGGCCCGGCTCGCAAGAGCGCAGCGAAGAAGTCCACTGCGCGCGGCGGAGCTCGGAAGTCCACTGCGCGCGGTGGAGCCAGCAAGTCCACTGCTGCGCGCAAGCGGAGGTAGTGCAATCGGCGCTGGCGCGCCGAACGCGGTCTCGTGGGCCCATCCCGCCGCCGCGCCGGCGCGCCTCTCAATCGCTTCGTGAGCAGGCGGGCGGGTTCTGATCGTCGCCGCGGACGTGCTCGGGAACGTGTCGCGGGCTGGCGCGGTTGGCTTCCCGCATGACCGGTTTCCCTTCGCGATTTCGTCCGCGCCTCCTCGCCTGCTCGCTCGCGCTCCTCTCGGCGTTCGCCCCGGCGATATCCTTCGCTCGGGATGCCGTTTCGTCACCGCGGTCCGGTCCGGAGTGGCTCGACGGCGCGGTGATCTACGCGGTGGTCCCCCCGCTCTTTGGTGAAGAGAAGCCGTTCCGCTCGGTCACCGACCGCCTGGATGAGCTTCAGGAGCTCGGCGTCGACGCGCTCTGGTTCTCTCCGATCAACGAGACGGACGACCCGAGCGCGATCAGCTACGCGATCACCAACTACTTCAATCTTCGCTCGGACTTCGGGACACCCGACGACTTCCGCACGCTCGTCCGCGAGGCGAAAGCGCGCGGGATGAGGATCCTCATGGACTTCGTCCCGAACCACACGTCGATCGCCCACCCGTTCTACCGCGACGCGCAGCTCCAGGGCCCGGCCTCTCCCTTCTTCGACTTCTACGAGCGCAACGACGAAGGCGTGGCGACGCACTACTTCAACTGGCACACGCTCAAGAACCTCAACTACGACAACCCGGACGTGCAGCGGATGATGATCTCGGCGTTCTCGCACTGGATCCGCGAGTTCGACGTCGACGGCTTCCGCATCGACGCGGTCTGGGGTCCCCGCGAGCGCAACCCGGCGTTCTTGTCGAAGCTCACGACCGAGCTCCGCCGCATCAAGCCGGAGGTGTTCCTCCTCGCCGAAGCCAGCGCTCACGACCCGTTCTATGTCCGCAATGGGTTCGACTCCGCCTACGACTGGACGGGCGAGCTCGGGAAGTGGGCCTGGGAGAAGGTCTTCGAGGATCCGAAGCACATCGCGCCTCGTCTCGACGCGGCGCTTCGGGCCACGGAGGGCAAGACGCCCGCGGGCCAGATCACCCGGTTCCTCAACAACAACGACACGGGCGAGCGCTTCATCACCCGCTACGGCGTCGACACGACCCGCGTCGCGGCGATCCTCCTCCTCACGCTTCCGGGCATCCCGGTCATCTACTCGGGCGACGAGGTCGGCGCGGAGTACGAGCCCTACAAGGACCCGGCGCCGATCAAGTGGGTCGACCGCCACGGTCTGCAAGCCCTCTACAAGAAGCTCACGCACCTCCGCGGCACGAAGGAGGCGCTTCAGGGCGGTCGCTTCGAACGCATCCCGGTGAAGGGCAACCCGTCTGCCTACGTGTTCGCGCGTGACGCCACGACCGCCGGGAAGTCCGACGACTTCGCCTTCGTCGCTCTCAACTTCGGCGGCGCCACCACGCTCGAGCTCTCGCCTTCGCGCCAGCTCCAGCAGAAGCTCGTGGGCAGCGGCGAACTCGTCGACGCGCTCACGGGGCGCTCGATCCCGCTGGTTCGGGCGGCGGATGGCCGGCTTCGGCTGAAGATGCCTGCGTCCTCGGGCGTGGTGCTGATGCCGAAGTCGCCGTCGCTCTCGAGCGGATCAGTGGACGCTGGGCTGCGTGAAGCCCGGCTCGCTGGGGCCACGCAGTCGATGCCAGAGGGCGTCTGCCATCCCGCCGGGCTCATGCAGGACGTTGATCTGCGCGGTGCCCGCCGCTGCCAGTAGCAGATGGCGACGCGCACAGGCGATGTGCATCTGGCGCTCGCCGCGCGCCTGATACAGCAACGCCAGCCGCAGCCACGCGTCTGCAAGCACCGACTTGGCCTGCGAGGGCTCGATCCGGCACGGCCCTCTCAGGAGGGGCACGGGGCCGCGTTCGGTCAGCGCTCCGAGCACTGCGATCGCCTTGTCGTTCTCGCCCAGTGCATCCAGCACTGCGCCGCGAATGACGAGCACCGTGGGACACTCTGGCGCCAGCGTCGCCGCGTGATCGATCGCCTTCCGCGCTTCGGCGAGGCGGAGATCACCGACCCACGTCAATGCCAGCTGCGCGTAGAGTCGGTGGTCCTCCGGAGCGCTCTGTAGGCGCGCCTCGATCAACCACCGCGCACGTGTCCACGCTCGCGCGTCCAACAACGCCTCTACTTCGCTCCCATATTCGACGATCAAGTGCGGTTCGCCCTCTGACGGCGCGGAGCATGGATCGCGGCCTGTGTATGTGTCGCCCCGACTTCCAGAGTCCGGCTCGTCAGCGGGCGGGCAGTTGTCCGCGAGGTGAATGCACGACCGGTGGCCCACCATGCGCCCGTTGAGCACTGCTCACCGCGTCCACACCTTGGTCGCATGGGCCTCCGACAATTTCTATCGAAGCGCCGGCACGTCGATGTCCGGCATCAGCCTGACAGCACGTACCGCGAGCAGACAGACGACCTGGACCGGACTGAGGAGGAGCACCGCTTCAGCACGGAGTCGCAACGCTGGGGGGACGCGGGCGAATCGCGCGAAGAGCGGGGCTACCCTCGGGAGGGCGAGCCGGAGCGGTAGGCGGGGCCTGAGCAGGATGGGTAGAGAGCGGCACGTTTCTCAGCGTGAAATGGGTTCGCGGGCGTGGTGGTACACGCGAACGACGAAAAACGTGTCGGCTTGACGCTTGTACTAGATGCGCAGCGGTGGGACCGGCCAGCTGTGAACCGACTCGCCCGAACTGATCCTCGATTCCGGACCGTCGAAATCACCAGCCGCTAGCTCAATCACGGCGAGGACCCTCTTGGACAACGCGTCGGCGGCACGGGGATTCGCACGCGCGATGTGCTCGACCGTCGAGAGTAGGTCCACTTCCGCTTCCGGAGACAACCGGACGTTCATTTCCGAAGGACTTCAGAGATGCTCTGACGAACTTCCTCGAGGGTCCTGCCTTCGCCTCTCTCCAGGGAGCGGAGGGCTTGGCGAATGCCCTCCTCCTCCGCTTCGGTAAGAGTCGGCGCGGCTTCCTCAACCGGCTGGAGCAGGTAACGCCCAGCGGGCAGCTTCCGTAGCTCTTCGGGAAAATCCTTCCCGTTCCACTCCATCACGCGTGCCATCTCCCAAGAGTACGAATCCGGAGACGCAAGGGCCAGCGACGGCCCGACTCACGCCCGGCCATGCGCTCATTGCAGGGTTGTGCCGGAGAATGGGGCGTCGCGTGCGGCTCTACCCTGAGCGCCCCCGCGCGGGCCCATTCTGCGGCACAACCGTGGGTGGGCAGGGCTCCCTCCCCGGGGCCCGCCGCTGGAGGCAGGCTCGCGTCGCCGCACACTGCGTGTGGTCCTCGACGTGATGGTTTTCGGACGATAGGGTGCGCGCCCGACTCACCTGGAGGATTCATCAATGGATCTCAAGAATCTCAAGATCATCGTCACGGGCGGCGCGCAGGGCATGGGCGCTCACTTTGCCAAGCGGTTGCACGAGGCGGGCGCGCAGGTCGCCGTCGGCGACGTCAACGAGGAGGCGCTGGCGACCCTTCCGCAGGGCATCCACCGCCGCAAGCTCAACGTCGCCGTAGAGGAGGACGTGGTCTCCTTCGTGACCTGGGCGAATGAGGTCATGGGTGGCCTCAATGCTCTCGTCAACAACGCCGGCATCCTCCGCGATGGTCTCCTGGTGAAGAAGGACAGGACCACGGGCGAGGTGAAGACGCTCAGCCTCGACCACTGGAACCAGGTCATCGGCGTGAACCTCACCGGCGCCACGTTGATGGTCCGCGAGGTCGTCTCGAAGATGGTCCAGACCAACCAGGGCCCGGGCGTCATCGTCAACATGGCCTCGATCTCCCGCCACGGTAACCGCGGGCAGTCGAACTACGTCGCTGCCAAGGCTGCGCTCGCCGCCAACACGGTGACCTGGGCCCGCGAGTTCGCTGCGTTCGGCATCCGCGTCGGCGCGATCGCCCCGGGAATGATCGAGACGCCGATGACCCAGGGCATGAACCAGAAGGCCCGCGACGCGGCCGTCGCGGCGATCCCGGTCGGCCGCATCGGTCTCCCCGAGGACATCTGGATCGCGGTGAAGTTCGTGCTGGAGTGCGACTACTTCAACTCGCGCACCATCGACGTCGACGGCGGTCTGTCGTTCTAGTTGTTTTTCACCCGGCGCTCTGTCCGGGGTTCGGCCGCGGTGTCCGGGAGTCATCCCCGGGCCCGCGGCCTTCTTGTTCCGGCGTTGCCTCCCGCTGATTCCCAACCACCTTTCGTGCGCGAGGGCGGCGGGCATGACGGGTGCAAAGCGCTGGATCTGGCTGGGGGCGTGGCTGGTGATCCTCTCGGGCTGCCGGGTCGAGGGCGTCGTCGACCCGCCGCCGGTGATTGATCTCGAAGAGGAGTCGTCGAGGCCGGGCGCGCCGCAGGGCTGCGAACTGCCGTTCCTGGTCTGTGATGGGCAGTGCGTGGATCCGGCGGTGGACCTGCGCCACTGCGGCGCCTGTGGCCGCGTGTGTCTGCTCGGTCAGGTCTGCTCGGGCGGCGAATGCGCGTTCGGATGCACGGGGGACTTCGCGGCATGCGCGTCTGGGAGCTGCGCGAACCTCCAGGTCGACCCGAACAACTGTGGTCAGTGCGGCCATGTCTGCGCCCCGGGGAAGGTGTGCAGTGATGGCGTCTGTGATGACGACTGCGACGCGGGGCTCGCTCGATGCGGGACGGTGTGTCGCGATCTCTTCTCGGATCCGGGGCACTGCGGCGCCTGCGGGAACAGGTGCGCGCTGGGGCAGGTGTGCTCAGGCGGCACTTGCGCCTCGGGTTGCTCGGGCGCGCGCGTCGAGTGCCATGGCGCGTGCGTGGACTTCGACTCCGACCCGGTGAACTGCGGTGCGTGTGGTCGGAGATGCACGCCGGGCCACGGATGCGCGGCGGGGGTGTGCTCCAGCACGTGCGCAGCGGGCTTCCTGGACTGCAATGGGTCCTGCGTCGACCTCTCCAGCGACAGGAACAACTGCGGAGCGTGCGGGAACGTTTGTGCGCAGGCGCAGGCCTGCGTCGGGGCGCAGTGCTCGCCTCCGTAGGTCCTCCCCTACGAAACGAAGCTGGGCCGGAAGTGCTGGCCTTCCTGGATGAGCTGCCGGCCGGCGAAGCCGTCTCCGAGCTCGTGCCAGTACGCGACGGTGTCTTCGGGGTACTTCCAGCACAGGTACACCTGTCGGTCCTCGAGCGTGGCCCGGAAGTCGATCAGGCCGTCGACCGCCTTGATCTCGATCCCTGCCTCCTCGACCTTCGCCAGTTCGTCCCGAATCCGCGTGGCGTAGGCGCTGATCTCGGCCTCGAGCCTCAGCCGCTCTTCGCGGGGAACGTCCTTGTTCTCGAGCAGGATCGCCCGCTGGCGCGCTTCGTCCAGCCAGTCTCGCACCCGGCCGAAGACCTCCAGGAGGTGGGGGACGAACTTGCGCGCTTCATCCAGTCCGAACAGCCGCATGGCCGCGCACTATGGAAAGAAACGGGCCGATCCGTCCAGCTTCTCTGCCAGCGCGCGCGCTTCCAAAACGTTGTCCTCGATCGAGCAGTAGGTCCACCGCCCATATCTGCCGATGGAGTGCGCCCCGCGTTCGCGCAGCACGCCGGCGAGCCGCGCGTGCTCGGCCATCGACTGCCGCGTGATGTGCACGTACGCGGGATCCATCAGTACGGAGTGCGACGCGACGAGCTGGTGATCGTCGATCACGCCGACCTTCTTCAAATCTTCGAGCACGCGCGCGCGGAGGGCCTCTACGTCCGGCTTGCCGTCCCTGGGGAAGCCGATCTCCACGTACAGGCTCAGTCGGTCGGCGTCGAAGATGTTGTCGTAGAACCCGACCCGATAGAACACGCACGCGCGGTCTGGGTAGTAGACCCAGTGCACGTCCCGCGGCCCCTTCCGGTCGAACCCGAGGTTGAACACGAGCACCTTGTTCCAGCTGAACGCGGCGGGATCGTGCGCGATCCCGGTGAGCTGCAGGAGCCTGGGGAACGGCGCTGAGGACACGAGCCGCTCGAACCGGAGCTCGCGCTTCGGGGTGCGCGCCACCCGCCGCTCCAGGTCGATCGCCACCACCGGCTCGGAGAGCGCGAGCTGCGAGGAGGGCACTTCGCTGGCGAGCGCGTTCACGTACTCGATCGCGCCGCCTTCGGGATAGGTGAAGGTCGCGTTGTAGCTGGCGTTGTCCGGCTCGCGCATGTTCCGGACGATCTCGGTCAGGTTCGCGTGGGGGAAGAACCGGCCCATCGCGTGCTGGTCCAGGGTGCCCAGGTCGCACGCGTACAGCTTCTCGTTGTAGGGGATGAGGAACTTCTCGCAGATCCCCCGCCCGAACCGCGCGTAGAGCATCTGCTGGAAGCTCTGCTCATCCTCCGCCGGCTTCTGCTGCTGGTCCGCGAAGTACAGGTCGTACAGGCACTCGATGAACTCGTCCTGGGGGAGCTGGTGGATGTTCTTCTGGAACGGGAAGTCGATCAGCCGCTCGGCGTAGCGGATGAACGAACGCTTCGTCACGGTGCGGATCCGCTGTCCGGCCATCCGCTCGCGCAGCCACTGCTCGATCTCCGGATGCTTGAAGTGGAAGAAGTGTCCGGAGTAGTCCCAGGTGAAGCCGTCCTTCTTCACCGTGCGGCAGTAGCCGCCGATCTCCGCCTCGGTCTCGAGCACCAGGAGATCGCGATCCTTCAGGAAAGCGGCCGTGGCCAACCCGCTCACGCCTGCGCCCACGATGAGGGTCTTTACCGATTCCATTCGGCCATTATCCACGACGACCCGGGCGACGGCGTGCGGCAATGCGCGCGCTGACGGTTCCGGTGCTTCGCCGCGCTCGGGAGGGGGAGGCCATGCCGGTGGCCCACCCGCCCGCTGAAAGTGCGTGCGCACGCGGATCGGCGAAGCGGCGGCGACCGGGCGCGTCGAGGGCGCGGCTCGGAATGGGCCCTGAGAACCAGAGCACGAGCAGCACCATCGTCAGCAACACGAGGCGCCGCACCCTGGGGTGGTGGAGTGCCATGAGACATGAAAAAACACGCGGCCCCGGCGCGTCCATCCGGAAGGCTGCCTGCCTGCTCGAGCGTCCGGAACCGGGGAATCAGGCGAGCAGCGCGATCACCCCGGCGAGCGTCGCGGCGGAGAGCGGAATGCCCAGCCCCACCATGGCTGCGGCGAGCGGCGGGTCCAGGTCGTACTGCGACGCGATGATCCCGCCGGTCACCATGGGGGCCATCGCGGCCTGGACGACGGTGACCTTCCACACCAGGGTGTCGGTTCCGGCGAAGAGCGAGAGCACGGCGGCGACGAGCAAGGGGGCGACCACGAGCTTCCAGCCGAGCCCGGCGACGAGCGGGCCCACGCGCTCGCGCAGCCCGGAGATCTGGAGCTGGAGCCCGACCGAGAACAGGGCCAGTGGAGTGAGCATGGACCCGAACCGGTCGAGCAGGGTGTCGAGCCAGAGTGGGTACTCGACCGGACGGAGCAGGAACGCGATCACCAGCGCGATGAACGGCGGAAAATACGCGACCTTCTTCGCGATGGCCGCCGGGCTCGCCGCCTCCCCCGAGGCCGCCGCTGCCACCGCCAGCCCCAGCGAAGACGTCAACAGGAACGAGCCCATCTGGTCGACGACCACCCCGATGCCCAGCGCCTCGCGACCCCACACCGCCTCGAGGACGGGCAGGCCGATGAAGGCGGTGTTGGACAGCCCTCCGGTGAGGACCAGCGCGCCCACGGTCCGGGTCGACAACCGCGCCACCTTCCCCAGCAGCGTGAACAGCCCCCACGCGACGAGGAACACGAGCCACATCATCGCCGCGGCGATGAAGAGCTCGGTCGAGAGCGGGACGGTGTGGATGGCCCGGAGGACCAGGGCGGGCAGGGCCACGTTGAGCACCACGGCGTTCAACGCGGCCGGGGTCTGCGCAGGGAACAGCTTCGTCCTGCGCGCGAGGATCCCCAGTCCCAGGCTGGCGATGAGGACGGAGAGAAGTCCGGACATTCGCGGCGGCGTGTATCACGCCCGGCCGCTGACGCCGTACTCCTTCAACTTGCGGTAGAGCGTCGCCGGCCCTATGCCGAGCTTTTCGGCCGCCTGGCCCCGGTTGCCTCCCACGGTATCGAGCACCGCGAGGATGTAGTCGCGCTCCACGTCGTCGAGCCTGCGCACGCTGCCGGGCACCCACGTCCCGGGCAGCGCCATCCGCACCTCGTCGGCGAGGTCCTCCGCCTCCACCCGCGAGCCTGCGGTCAGCGCGACCGCACGCTCCATGGCGTTCTCGAGCTCGCGCACGTTGCCCGGCCAGTCGTAGCGGAGGAGCTGCGCCGCGGCTTCGGGCGCAATGCCGGTGATGTTCCTGCCCGCCCGGTGTGCCGCCTCCTCGAGCAGCACCCGCGCCAGCGGCAGGATGTCGTCCTTGCGCTCCCGCAGCGCCGGCATCTTCAGCTCGATGACGCGCAGTCGGTAGTACAGGTCCTGACGGAAGCGGCCGGCGATCACCTCCTGCCCGAGGTCCCGGTGGGTGGCGGCGATGATCCGCACGTTGATCGGGCGGTTCTTGTTCTCGCCCACCCGGCGGATCTCCCGTTCCTGGAGCGCTCGAAGCAGCTTCACCTGCATGGTCAGCGGCATGTCGCCGATCTCGTCGAGGAGCAGGGTGCCCCCTTGCGCCGCCTCGAACAGGCCCGGGCGGTCGTGGGTCGCCCCGGTGAACGCGCCCTTCGCGTGCCCGAAGAGCTCGCTCTCGAGGAGGTTCTCCGGCACCGCGCCGACGTTGATCGCCACGAAGGGGCCGCCCGCCCGGGTCGACTCGGTGTGGATGAGCCGCGCCATCCGCTCCTTGCCCGTGCCGCTCTCGCCGGTGACCAACACGGTGGAGTCCACCTTCGCGGCCCGCCGCGCCAGCTCGATGAGCTTCCGCATCGACGCGCTCTTCGCCACCATGCCTTCCGGCGTCTCGTCGGCGTCGACCTGGGCGCGGGCGAGCGCCGCCCGGTGCGCCTTCAGCTTCTTCTCCGCCTCCTTGATGGAGCGGGTCACGTTGTCGAGCGCCTCGGTGAGGCAGTGCGCCTGGAAGTAGGGCAGGAACTCGTCAGCCTTGCTTCCCCACTCCTCCCGGGTGCGGCCGACGATGTGGCAGACGGCATCGCCCCTCCCTCGGCAGCGGTCTTCGATGCAGTAGATCTCCTTGCCGTTCACCCGGCTCATGTACCCGGACGCAAAGCCGATGAGCGACCAGCACACGGGCTCGTCGGACTGGCCGAAGTGGAGCAGGTGCTGGTCGGCTTCGTAGGAGTCGTGCCAGACGGCCTCGGCGAAGGGGGGCGGCTCGCCCCGGGGTTCGATGACGGGTTCGATGTTCGCCACGCCCTGGAGGTGGTGCACCCTCCCACCTGCGACGCGCCATTCGCGCTCGTCGTCCCACGCGAAGCCGCTCTTCAGGCTGTCCGCGGTGCGCCAGCCGTGGGCGTACCCCATCCGGGTGAGGATGCCCCGGGCACCCGCCACACCGACCGCCTGCATCAGCTCGCCCCGAAGGAGCCCGAGCGCGACCGTGTCCATCAGGATCGATCGATGCCCCGCGAACCCGATGGGGCCGCCGTCGTCGTTGAACTCCAGCAGTTCGCGGAGGTTCAGATCGCTCGCCTTCATGCCTGTCGACCTCTCAAATCGATAACTCGGGCTCTCAAAGTCACAGACCCAGTAAGTGGGAGCGCCTCGCTCCGCAACTGAAAGGCCGCTGGCCCGCCTGTTGCTTCCCGAACGGTCAGGAGGCTGGAATGATCAAGGCTCGCAAGGCCGAGGACCGAGGAAGTTTCGACTTCGGCTGGCTGGATACCCGACACACGTTCTCGTTCGGGGACTACTACGACCCGGCCCACATGGGGTTCAGGACACTTCGCGTCATCAACGAGGATCGCGTGAAGCCGGGCGAGGGCTTCGGCACCCACCCGCACCGGGACATGGAGATCATCTCCTACGTGCTCGAAGGCGGGCTGCAGCACCGCGACAGCATGGGCAACGGCTCGGTGATCCGGCCGGGCGACGTTCAGCGCATGACCGCGGGCACCGGCGTGCTGCACAGCGAGTTCAACGCGTCGAAGACGCAGCCCGTTCATTTCCTGCAGATCTGGATCCTCCCCAACCGGCGTGGGCTGGCGCCTTCGTGGGAGCAGAAACGGCTCGACCCGGCCGAGCACGTCGGGCAGTTCCGCGTCGTCGCCTCGCCCGACGGCCGCGATGGCTCCGTCAGCGTCCACCAGGACGTGATCCTGTGGTCCGGCGTGGTGAAGGAAGGCCAGACCTCGGCGCTGCCCATCGCGGAGGGCCGACACAGCTGGGTGCAGGTGGCGCGCGGCGCCGTCGTGCTGAACGGGGAGGCGCTCGGCGCCGGAGACGGTGCGGCGATCTCCGGTGAGCGCGAGGTCTCCGTCCGCGCGACGCGCGACGCTGAAGTGCTCGTGTTCGACCTCGCGTGATCGTTGGGTGGAGCGGGGCGGATCGGGGCAGCCCATGGCGGTCCGTGGATCGCGCTGTCGCGCGCCGCACGCGCATGATGGCGTTCCCGTGAATTCGAGGCGAACGGGAGCCCTCGCTGGATCGAGGCGGCGTGCGCGTTGGTACCAAGACCGCGCTGCCCAACCGGGCATGCACACCCACTCCAACAAGGAGCAGGACCCGATGAATGCGACCCAGCAGTGGCTTCGGAACAGCGATGCAGCGCGCCATGACGGTCGGTACACCGACGGCTACTACAGCAGCGCCGAGTACGGCCCGGCGTACGGTGTTTCGCGCCGCTTCGAGGACGAGGCGGAGCGCAACGCGTACGCGCAGCACCTCCAGGAGTTGATGGCGCAGCGTCACGCGCCAGTGCCGCCTCCCTGGGTGTACGCCCGCTCGGGTGCGGTGGTGGGCGGCTACGTCATCCCGACCCGCTACAGCGAGCTCGCCTTCGAGCGCCCGATCGGCCGTGGCCCGCGCAACTACCGCCGCCCCGACGAGCGCATCCTGGAGGAGGTCTGCGAGCGCATCGCTCGCTGTGGCATCTTGGCCGACGACATCGAGGTCTCGGTGAACGCGGGCGAGGTGACCCTGACCGGAAACGTCGAGGACCGCCGCGACAAGCGGATGATCGAGGAGCTCTCCGACTCGGTCTTCGGCGTACGCGACGTACACAACCAGGTGCGCGTCCGTGAGAGCGACGGTCGCCTGACCGGCGGACCCGTTCGTTCCTCCAACGGCGCCCGGGGCTGAGCTGGCTTCCTGATGTCGGCCGCATCGTAGGACGGACCGCCCGCGCGTCGCCCCGACTTCGCGCGGTGCGGTCCGTCCCGCACGCAGTCGCTCCGGCGCGGCGATGGCATCCCGAGGGTGGCGGCCGTATCTAAGGGCATGAACGCGAGGCTTGCTCGAGGAGACCCGTCGGGGATGATCGACTCATGAATGCGACGACGTCGGAAATGACGGGAGCAGGCCCGTTCACGGACGAAGAGATCATCTCGGACGCTCGTCGAATCTTCGAACTTCAGCGGAAGCATCGCTGGGAGATGGCGCGGACCACGCCTGCCGAGCGGGTCGCGCGCCTGGAGCGGCTCCGCAAGGCGGTGTTGCAGCATCGGGATGAGCTCGCCCGGGCGGTCCACGAGGACTTCCGCAAGCATGCGTCCGAGTTCGATTTCACGGAGATCCAGCCGCTCCTCATCGAGCTGCGCCACACGATGAAGCACCTGGCGGAGTGGCTGGCGCCCAGGCCGGTGGAGACGCCGCTGGTGCTCGCCGGGACGCGCAGCGAGGTGCGCTACGAACCTCGGGGCGTGGTGCTGATCCTGGGGCCGTGGAACTACCCGTTCAATCTCGTCATCGCGCCGCTCGTGTCGGCGATCGCCGCGGGGAACACGGCGATCCTCCGCCCCTCGGAGAAGACGCCGCGGGTCGCCGAGGTGGTGGGAAGGATGATCCGCTCCACCTTCGACGAACGCGAGGTGGCCATCGTCGGCGGCGGCGTCTCTGTGGCGGAGGCGCTGCTGGACCTCCCGTTCGACCACTTCTTCTTCACCGGCAGCACCCGCATCGGGAAGAAGGTCATGGTGAAGGCGGCGGAGCACCTCGCGTCGGTGACGCTCGAGCTCGGTGGGAAGTCGCCGGTGATCGTCGATGCGTCGGCGGACCTCAAGGCGACGGCAGAGCGGGTGGTGTGGGGCAAGTTCATCAACGCGGGCCAGACGTGCATCGCGCCGGACTTCACGCTCGTCCACGCCTCGGTCCACGATGACTTCATCCGGGAGCTCCGCGCCGCGATCGAGCGCACCTATGGGCCGACCGAAGAGGCGCGGAGGTCGTCGCCGGATCTGCCGCGGGTCATCACCCGGGAGGCGAGTCGTCGGCTCGGGGAGTTGCTCGACCAGACCGTGAAGCAGGGGGCACGGGTGGAGCTGGGCGGCGCGTATGACGTGGAGGAGCGCTACGTCGCGCCGACAGTACTCACCGGCATCACGCCGTCATCGCCGATCATGCGCGAGGAGATCTTCGGGCCGATTCTTCCGGTGCTCACCTGGCGCACGATGGACGAGCTGCTCGAGCGCGTGCGAACGGGAGACAAGCCGCTCGCGCTCTACGTGTTCGCGCGCAACGAAGACTTCGTCGAGGAGCTGCTTCGGAGCACGACCGCCGGCGCCACCGTCGTCAACAACGTCGCCGTGCACTTCGGGAACGCGAACCTGCCGTTCGGCGGGATCGGCGCCAGCGGCGTGGGCAACTACCACGGCGAGTACGGCGTCCGCACCTTCTCCCACGAGCGCGCCGTCATGCGGCAGGGCAGGCCGATGCTCCTCAAGCACCTGTACCCGCCCTACGGCGCGAAGACGCGCCGCCTGCTCGCCTGGGTCGAGCGGATCTCGGGCTGAGCGGCGCGAGCGTCGGCGGAGAGCCTGTGCCGGAGAATCAGCGCCCGGAATCGGCTCCCCTCTGCAGCACCTGGCTGCGCGCCATTCTGCGGCACAAACGTGTCCGGCCACGGAGCGGCCCCGCGCCCCACCGGGTCGCTTCAACGCCGGGTGAGCGCTTCCTGCGCCTGGAGCACCTTGCGCACGGCTTCCTCCGGCGTGTTTCCCACCGCCGACAGGTGCCCCATCTTCCGCCGGGGCCGCGCCACGCGCTTGCCGTAGAGGTGCAGCCGCACGCCCGGGATCGCCAGCGCGCGCTCCCAGCTCGGCTCGCCGTCCGCCCAGAGATCCCCCAGCAGGTTCACGATCGCCGCGGGGCGGACCACCTCGCAGCTCCCAAGCGGCAGATCGCACACGGCCCGGACGAGCTGCTCGAACTGGCTGGTGATGCAGGCGATCTCGGTCGCGTGGAACGAGTTGTGCGGGCGCGGCGCGAGCTCGTTCACGTAGAGCTTCCCGTCCTTCGTCAGGAACAGCTCGACGACCAGCAGCCCCTCGACGCCGATCTTCCGGGCGATCTCCCCGGCGAGCTCCATCGCCTGGGTCGCCACCGCGTCGGGCGCCATGCCCGGCAGCACGGACCACGCGAGGATGCGCTCCTCGTGGTGGTTGAGCGCGGGCGGATACATCACCACCTCACCCTTCGGCGAGCGCGCGACCAGCACGGAGAGCTCGGACTGCAGCTCGAGCCCGCGCTCCACCACGACCGGGACGCTGCCCAGCTTGCTCCAGGCCTGCGCCGCTTCGTCTGGCGAGTGCACGTGCGCCTGCCCGCCGCCGTCGTAACCGCCGGTGCGGGTCTTCACGAAGCAGTTGCCGGCGAGCTCCCGGGCCGCCGCGCGGAGCTCCTCCTCGCCGTTGGCCATCCGCCATGGACCCAGAGGAAACCCGGAGCGCTCGAGCCACTGCTTCTGGGTGCCGCGGTCCTGGATGATCGCCAGCACGTCACGGCTCGGGCGGACGGGCGCATGCTTCGCCGCCGCGTCCATGCTGGCCAGCGAGATCTTCTCGATCTCCAGGGTCACCACCTGGCAGCCCTTCGCCAGCTCCTCGGCGGCCGCTGCATCGTCGAAGGAGGCGGTGATGCAGCGGTCCACGACGGAGCGCGAGGCGCACTCCGGATCCGGATCCAGCACGTTCACGTCGTAGCCGAGCGTGCGAGCAGCCATGGCGGTCATGCGTCCGAGCTGGCCGCCGCCGAGAATTCCAATCGTCGCCCCGGGGAGGATGGGGCCTTTGTTCGTGATCAAGAGAGCTCCTGCCCGAGAACCTCGTCGGTGCGGGCCTTCTTCCAGGCCTTCAGCCGCTCGCGAAGTTCGGGGCGCGTCAGGGCGAGGATCTTCGCCGCATACATGGCCGCATTCGCCGCGCCGGGCTTGCCGACGGCCATCGTCGCCACGGGCGTGCCCTTCGGCATCTGCACGATGGACATCAACGCGTCGAGCCCGAGCAGCGCCGTCGCAGGCACCGGCACGCCGATCACCGGCAGCACCGTCTTGGACGCCACCATGCCAGGCAGGTGGGCAGCGCCTCCTGCGCCCGCGATGATCACCTCGAGGCCGCGACCTTCGGCCTGCTCGGCGTATTCGAACATCCAATCCGGGGTGCGGTGCGCCGAGACGATGCGCGCCTCGTGGGGGATGCCCAGCTCGACCAGCAGGTCCCGGGCGGGCGCCATCGTCTCCCAGTCGGTCTTGCTGCCCATGATGATGCCAACGAGCGGCTGACTGGTCGGAGTGTTTGCAGCAGCGGACATGCCGCCATTCTCACCAGAAGCGCCTCGGGGTCGAGCCCTTTCCATCGGCCGGCCCACCCACCATCCTTCCAATCGAGGAGACGGGCATGCCTGACACGAGGTTGTTCGCGGACGCCAAGGAGGTCACCGGCTACCTCAACGCCGGAGACGAACGGACCGGGAAGCCGAGCGTGGTGGTCCTCCACGAGTTCTGGGGCCTCACCGACTTCATCCGCCGCACCGTGGACCGGCTGGCGAAGGAGGGGTTCGTGGCGTTCGCGCCGGACCTCTACCACGGGCGCGTGGCGAAGACGCGCGAGGAGGCGACCGAGCTGAAGAAGCACCTCGATAAGGTCGGCGGGGTCGATCTGGAGCTCCACGTCACCGCGGATGTGCTGCGCCACCGCGATCCCAACTCGAAGCTGGGCGTGCTGGGCTTCTGCATGGGTGGGGCATTGGCGCTGATGGCCGGCGCCCATGAGCCCATGTACGACGCGGTGGTCCCGTACTACGGCATCCCCGACCACGACAAAGCCGACCTGTCGAAGATCCAGGGACGGGTGCAGGCCCACTTCGCGCTCGACGACGACTGGTGCAACGCGGAGCGGATCGCCGACCTGGAGCGCAGACTCGCCACGGGCCGCGTCGGGTTCGAGATCCACCGCTACGACGCGAAGCACGCGTTCGCGAACCACGACCGCCCGGAGGTCTACTCGGAGGCGAACGCCGCGCTGGCGTGGACGCGCACGGTGAAGTTTCTCCACGACGTGCTCGGCTGAGGGGGGAAACCTCCAACCGCTCACTGCTGACTGCCAACTGCCAACTGCCGACCAGCGTCTTTCGGCACACGCTCCGCTGCGAGCAACGCCCTCAGCTCTGCGGTGTCCAGCGGCTTCACGCAGTGCTCGTCGAAGCCCGACTCCAGCGCGCGCCGTCGGTCCTCTGGCTGGCCATACCCGGTGAGGGCGACGAGGAAGGTCCGCGGCTCGCGACCGTGCTCGGTCTCGAGGCTCCGGATCCTCCGGGCGACCTCGAACCCGTTCAGGCCGGGCAGGCCGATGTCGATGAGCGCCAGGTCATAGCCGGAGCGCTCCGACAGCTCGACCGCGCCGTGGCCGTCCTCCGCCACGTCCACCTGGTGTCCCCACAGGGTGAGGAGGTCGTGCAGGAACTCGCGCGCGTCGGCGTTGTCCTCGGCGATGAGGACCCGTCTCCCCGTCGACTCCACGATCGCGCTGCGCCGCCGAGGCACCTGGAACTCTCCCGACGGGGGCCGCGACATCGGCAGGCGGACGGTGAACTCGCTGCCCCGCCCGGGACCGTCGCTGTGTCCGGCCACCGAGCCGCCGTGCAGCTCCACCAGCTCCTTCACCAGGGTGAGCCCGAGGCCGAGCCCTCCCTGCGCGCGATCGAGCCCGGGGTTCACCTGCACGAACAGGTCGAACACGCGCCGCACCATCTCGGGAGGGATGCCCACCCCGGTGTCCCGCACCCGGATCACGACCTCTTCTGCCTGCGCCTCGACCCAGACCGACAAGCGCCCTTCTGGCGGCGTGTAGCGGGCGGCGTTGTTGAGCAGGTTGATCACGACCTGCTCCAGTCTCGCGGGATCCGCGTCGACCATCAGCGGGCCCGGCGGGAGCTCGACCTCCAGCGAATGCCGCCGCTGCTCGATCAACGGCCTCGAGGTCTGGACGGCGTTGTGGACCACCTCGGCGATGTCGATCCGTTCGCGGCGGAGCTCGACCTTCCCGCGGGTGATTCGGGAGACGTCGAGCAGGTCGTCCACCAGCCGGACCATGTGGCGCGCCTGCCGGGCGACGGTGTCGTGGGCGCGGACCAGGCGCGGATCATCCGGGGACACCTCGCGGGCCAGCTCCATCGCCGACAGGATCGGTGCCAGCGGGTTGCGCAGCTCGTGCGCCAACATGGCGAGGAACTCGTCCTTGCGCCGGTCGGCCCGCTGCACGTCGAGGTGCAGGAGGGCGGCGTCGAGCGCCAGCGCCACCCGGCGCGCGAGATCTTCGGCCAGCGCGAGGTCCTCACCGCCGAACCTCCGCCCCATGCTCACCAATGCCAATGCGCCGAGCATCCGGCGCCGCGTCCGCAGGGGCACCACGATCAAGCCTTCGAACCCCAGCGCCTCGAGCCTCGCGGCGTTCTCCGCATCCGGTGACGCGCGCGCCAGCTCCTCGGGGCCGATCTCCGAGAGCAGCAGCGAGGTCCCCACCGACGCCATCTCCCGCGCGAAAGGCAGGGTCCCGACCTCCGCACCTGGAGCGGTCAGGAAGGTCTCGGCCAGCGGCATGAGCGCGGGGTCGCGGTGGAAGGTCGCCGCCGCTCGGAGCACCTCGTCCTCGCCGAGGACATGGAGCACGGACCAGTCCGCCAGGAACGAGACCGGGAGCCTGGCGGCGGTCTTCACGGTGGTGTCGTAGTCGAGCGAGGTGGCGAGCTCCGTGCTGGCTTCGGCCATGAAGCGCAGCGCCTGCTCGGCGCGACGACGGACCCGCCGCTCCTCGGCTTCGCGCAGCGCGCGGCGCACCGAGGGGAGGAGCCGCTCGAGGCGATCCTTGAGCACGTAGTCGGTGGCGCCGCTCTTGAGCGTTTCGATTGCCAGCTCCTCGCCGAGCGCGCCGGACACGAACAGGAACGGCGCGTCGGGTCTGCGGATGCGGGCGAGCCGGAGCGCAGTGATGCCATCGAAAGACGGGAGCTGGTGATCGGCCAGGATGAGGTCCCACGGCCTCGCCTCCAGCTCGCGGATGAAGTCGGCGCGCGTGTCGACCCGGGTGATCTCGAACCGGAGGTCGTCGGTGCGCAGCGAGGCCTGGATGAGCTCTGCGTCCAGCCCGCTGTCCTCGAGCATGAGGGCGGTGAGGGTTCTCACGTCGTACTTCCTCGCGTGGCCGCTGCGGCAGGCAGGGTGAAGTAGAAAGTCGCGC
>JBAWAM010000075.1:0-1789 GCA_049589315.1 Myxococcaceae bacterium | reverse complement strand
GACCGTGTCCATCATCCATGCCGCGTGAAGCACGAGCAGGCGGGCCTGGTCGATCTCGATCCGGCACTGGGCGATGCGCTCGAGGCTCACGTCGTTGTCGGCGAGGCGCTTGCCGAAGGCCACGCGCTCCTGGGCGCGGCGGCACATGAGCTCGACCGCCCGCTCGGCGACGCCGATCTGCCGCATGCAGTGGTGGATCCGGCCCGGGCCGAGACGCCCCTGCGCGATCTCGAAGCCGCGCCCTTCGCCGAGGAGCAGATTCGCTGCCGGCACCCGCACGTTCTCGAAGACGACCTCGCCGTGTCCGTGAGGGGCGTCGTCGTAGCCGTAGACGGTGAGCATGCGGACGACATGGACGCCGGACGCGTCTCGGGGCACGAGGATCATCGACTGCTGCTTGTAGCGGTCGGGGTTCCCGGGGTCGGTCTTGCCCATGAAGATGATGACCTTGCAACGCGGATCGCCGATTCCTGACGTCCACCACTTGCGACCGTTGATGACGTACTCGTCGGCGTCGCGGACGATGCTCGCCTCGATGTTGGTCGCGTCCGACGACGCGACGGCGGGCTCCGTCATCGCGAAGGCCGAGCGGATCTTCCCGTCCAGGAGCGGCGCGAGCCACTCGCGCTTCTGCGCGGCGGTGCCGTAGCGGACGAGCACCTCCATGTTCCCGGTGTCCGGCGCCGAGCAGTTGAACACCTCCGGCGCGATCGGAGAACGCCCCATCACCTCGCAGAGAGGCGCGTACTCGAGGTTGGTCAGGCCGGACCCGTGCTCGCTCTCGGGCAGGAAGAGGTTCCAGAGGCCGCGCTCGCGGGCCTTGGCCTTCAGCTCTTCCATGATCGGCGGCACCTGCCAGCGTGTCGGGGCCGCGCCGAGCTGGTCGAGGAACGTCTGCTCGCTTGGGTACACGTGGCGGGCCATGAAGTCCGCCAGCTGGTCCAGGTACTCCCGCGTGCGCTTCGAGTACTCGAAGTCCACAGCGCCGCCTCTCTCCGGTGGCCTCGGCGGCCGCCCGGTCCGGGTCCGCCCTACTGAACCATTCCTCGGCGGTTTCCGCAAGCGGAAGCGACCCATCGACGGCGCGTCCACCACGCGTGGCGGGGCTCGCGGGGCCTCCGGCAATTTGGCGTGTCCCGCGTTTTGTCGTACCATCGAACGATGCACGGTGGGAGTGGTGTGGGCTCTGATCCAACGCCCCGAGAGGTGGTTCCGGCATGCGCGCCCCGCTGATCGACCTCCTCCGGGGAGGCGTCCCGGCGTTCGTGGCGCTCGTCGCGGCGATCGTCGTCATCCGGATCGTCTGCCGCCGTACCACGCTCCGCCGTCTGTCGCTCGCGCTCTCGCTCCTCGCCCTGACCGGGAGCGTGGCGCTTTTTCGGGCGCTGGCGCCCGCCGAGGCGCCGTTCCTGGACCCGTACCTTCGCTTTCTCGTGCTGTTCTCTCTCGCCTACGGGGCCTTCAAGGTCGTGGAGGTGCTGGTCGTCGACCTGCTTCCCGGCCGGCGTGGACCGCGACAGGCCCCGGCCATTCTCCGCGACGTCGTCGCGGCGGTGGTTGGCGGCCTCATCCTGGTGGTGCTTCTCCGCGCGAGCTTCGGCGTCGACGTCGCCGCGCTCGTCGCGACCTCGGCGGCGCTGTCGATCGTCCTCGGTTTCGCGCTGCAGGAGACCCTGGCGAACCGTCTTCGCCGGGCTGGCGCTCATGCTCGAGCGTCCGTTCGAGCCCGGGGACTGGATCCAGATGGGTGATCTGACCGGGCAGGTCCAGGAAGTGAGCTGGCGTGCGG
>JBAWAM010000074.1:0-1829 GCA_049589315.1 Myxococcaceae bacterium | reverse complement strand
GAAGCGACCTGCCCGCGGCGCCGACCCAGTACGACTTCGTCGGTGACGACTTCAACGCCTCGGGGATGGCGGCGATGGGCTGCGCGGGCGGCACCTGTCCGTGGCACGGCAACGGTTCGGCGGGCGTGGCGCTGGGTCGCGTGAATAACAGCGCGGCCGCGGCGGGGACCGGCGGGACCGTGGCGGACCCCATGCTCTTCAACATCAACGGCCGTCAGCAGGTGACTCACCGCGCGGTGCGCACCGCCGTCGTCTGGGGCGCGGACGTCGTCAACATGAGCTTCGGCGGCAACTGCAACCTGGCCTGCCGGCAGTTCGACCGGAAGGACAACGTCTACGCGGACGCGTCGGCGGCCGGCGTGGTGCTCGTCGCGTCGGCGGGGAACTCGGGCGTGGACACGGGCGACGACAACTTCGTGCACCCCTGCATCAACGACGGCGTCATCTGCGTGGGCGCCGTCGCGGACGAGGGGAACACCCGCTTCGTCTCACCGTCGTGGAGCTCGAACTTCGGCGGGGGCGTGGACATCTGGGCGCCCACCAACCTGCGCGCGATGGCGGACGGCAGCAGCAGCAACGGCCTCATCACCTTCGGCGGCACCAGCTCCTCCGCGCCGTTCATCTCGGGCGTGGCGGCGATGCTCAAGGCCCTCGATCCCGCGCTCACCGGCGAGCAGGTTCGCCAGGTGCTCCGCGACACCGCGTGGACCGACTCGCCGGACGGAGACGTCTCGCACGTGGTCAACGCGCTCCAGGCCGTCCGCGCCGTCTCGGAGTTTCGCCTGCCCGCGGACCGCTTCGAGCCGAACAACGCGCCCGCCTCGGCCCGGGTGCTTCCGGTGGGCCGGAACGAGGACCTCACCCTTCACTCCGGCCTCGACGCGGACGTCTACAACTTCACCCTGTCGGCGCCGTCGATGGTGACGCTCGACCTCACCTACCCGACGCAGCTGGGCAAGCTGGCGATGCGTGACCTGGGGCTGGGCCAGGTGAACAGCTGCGGCTCGGGGGCGCTGCTGGGCGACACCGCGAGCGCGCCGACCCCGGGACGGACGGT
This sequence comes from Myxococcaceae bacterium, assembly GCA_049589315.1. Classification (GTDB taxonomy): domain Bacteria; phylum Myxococcota; class Myxococcia; order Myxococcales; family Myxococcaceae; genus JBAWAM01. Next base: position 772 of record JBAWAM010000074.1, on the reverse strand, counting down.
GACCTACCGCCTGCCGCAGGGTACCTACTCGCTCGACCTGGGATCGGTGCAGGCGCTGCCGTACGACCTGCAGCTGTCGACCAGCTCGCTCGGCGGCGCCACGTTGCCGCCGGATTCGTACGAGCCCAACGACAGCTTCGCGACGCGCCGGGATCTGGGCGACGGTCGGCTCGTCCAGGCCAACCTCTCCAGCGCGAGCGACGTGGACTTCTACCGGTTCTACAGCCGGGGAAACTTCAACACGATCGTGATGTCGATGACGTCCGAGGCCGAGGTCCGCGACTCCGACGTGCCGCTCACCCTGTCGCTGTACGACGGCTCGGGCAACCTGGTGCAGACGGTGACGGCCTCCGCGGACTGCTCCACGCAGGCCGTCTTCGCGGTTCCGGCCGGGTTCTGGGTGGTGAGGGTGAGCGGGCCGGGCGCGGGGTACTACTCGCTGTGGCTCGGCTCGACCGGGAGGCAGAACAACATCGTCGACATCGGGAAGATCTTCTACCTCATCTTCCACCCCGACGAGCCCGTGCAGCACCTCCTGACCGAGCCGCGCGAGTGGGTGATGGTCTTCAACAACAGTGACTACCTGCTGGAGGGAATGCAGGTGGACGGGCCGGGCGTGCGCGTGAAGTTGCTCGACGAGCAGGGGAAGCTGCTCGTCGAAGGCGTCTCTCGCGGCGAGGGACAGGAGCTGCGGTTGCCCGCAGCCAGCTCGGACCGGCTCTTCATCGTGCAGATGGAGCGCGTCGGTGAGGACGGCGCCGTGGTGCAGGGC
>JBAWAM010000073.1:0-6104 GCA_049589315.1 Myxococcaceae bacterium | reverse complement strand
GCGCGGATCAGACTGCACGCTCCTTTGAGAGGAAGTCTGGGACCCCAAAACATCGGGGCGATGGCGGCGTACGCATCCTCGAGCTTCTGCTCCTTCGCCACCTCCGCGGCAAAGGCTGGGTGGTTCGCAGGCGCGACACGCTTGAGTCGCAGCGAGGACGCCATCGATTTCGCGGTCTGCTCCAATGGCTCCTCAAGCGGCGGGAGGTTGCTCTCAGCCTGGATGATTCGCGCCGCATCTTCGTAGTGGCGGATGAACTCGCTGGGCTCACGGTTCTTCTCGAAGCGCGCAGCGATGGCGTCCAGCTTCTCGATAAGGGTCACCCGCGGGTGCACGCACCGCACGTCGGCAGCCCGATTGTCGGTGTAGTTCTTCAGCTGCCCGACCTCCTCGAGATACTCGTGCACGAATGAAGTGATAGTCCGATTCTCCGAGGGGGTCACCAGCGCGCGACCGACCTCAAGCTTTACGAACGAGCTATTCGGCGGAGCAATGGTCTCCAGGAAACGTCCCGGATACGTGACCTTGTAGTCTGCACCACGTCCAGCCGCGTCGATCTCGATCGTGCTGACGGTCGCAGTTGGAATCTTGAGTCTCGCTCCGAGCGTCTCGAAATAGATGACCCGGGTCGTTTCCTGGGCCTTGGTCGGCTTCTTGGGCCATGCAGTGCCGTTCACGCCCGCCACGACGCTGTCGATCCGGAGGTCGAGGTCCTCCGAGAAACGTTGGATGAGCGAGAATCCCTTCGACAGGGATGTACCGCCCTTGAACCAGAGTTCCAGGTCGGGGTCCTGACGAAGCGCCCACAGGCAATGCGTGACCCAGTAGTCCTTTTCGACCAGTCCTACGGCCAGATTGCGGCGCCCCGCGACAATGCGGAGCAGCTGGGAGAACTCCCGATCTTCGTGTGGGAACATCAAGAGGCGCGACTCTCTACCACCGCCTTGACGAGGCTCCGCGTTTCCTGGGTTCCGTATGCCGCCGCTGCTTCCCGCAGCCCGTCCTCGCGGAGGCGTCTCTCCCGGAGTGCCTTCTTGAGTCCGTCTCGCAGTGTCTCGAGAGACACCCCAGCCTTGTCATGGTTCTCGAGCAGGTCGACGGCGAACCACTCAGGAGTGGGTTGCTTCGGGAACTTCGCACGACTGAGCAAGTACGACCGACCGCCGAGTTCGAAGAGTCCAGACCGCTTCGTGTTGTACACGAGCGGGGTTGCGAACATCGCCGTCGAGCCGAGCCCGAGCGCATTCCACTTCTCGGGGCCACTGAAGACGAACGGGGCGTCTTCCAGGAAGCCGCGCATCAACTCATCATCCGTAGGAGGCACCTTGCCGAACTTGCTGGTTTCGGGATGCACGTACAGCCCGTGCCCAAGCCGCACGAGCAAGCCCTCGCCGGCTAGCCTTTTCACCAGGCGAGCGGGGTTGGCTGTCCACTTTGCGAAGTCCTTCGTCCGGTAGACGTGCCCCTTCTTGAGCTGAACCGCGAGTCTCATGGGGGGGTCCTCGGTACTGGTACGTAATTTTCCGAAGAAAAGATACCCACACGGCAGCACGGCGGCAAGGAGCCACCGGAGCGAGGGGTGCCTCGGCTTCATCCACCTGGCCCAATCCGCCGCCTGCCTGCCGTGGCACCGAGTCCCCTTGAGAGGCATTCCTGAGTTGTAGGATGAACCCCGCCACAGCCGGCGATCACATGAGCACCCCATCCCCCCACATGGACTACCACGCGCTGGTCTTACTCCGCCGCTCGCACCCGGGCTGGCGGCTGCTCCTGGCCGACCACGCGCCGCTGCTCATCTCGTTCCTCCACAAGCAGTTCATCGTCCCCAACGTGCGCTCGCTCTCGCGGGATGATCTGGTCTCGCGTCTGGAGGACCAGCTCTTCCGCCTCCGCGAGGAGCTGGGCGGGAGCTCCTTCCCGCGCTCCGCGGCGCAGTATCTGGACGACTGGGCGGGCGACGCCCACGGCTGGCTCCGCAAGTACTACCCGCCCGGCTCTGACGAGCCGCACTTCGACCTCACGCCGGCCACGGAGAAGGCGATCGAGTGGGTCCAGAGCCTGCGTCAGCGCCAGTTCGTCGGTACCGAGTCGCGGCTGCTCACCGTCTTCGATCTCCTCCGCCAGCTCGTCGAGGGCACCGAGGACGATCCGCAGTCGCGCATCGCGGAGCTCGAGAAGCGCCGCGCCGCCATCGACCAGGAGATCGAGCGCATCCGCGAGGGGCGGGTGGATCTCATGTCTTCGCCGCAGATCAAGGACCGGTTCCAGCAGGTCTCCGCCACCGCGCGCGGGCTCCTCTCTGACTTCCGCGAGGTGGAGCAGAACTTCCGGGATCTCGATCGGCTCGTCCGCGAGCGCATCGCCATGTGGCAGGGGCGGAAGGGAGAGCTCCTCGAGGACATCTTCGGCGAGCGCGACGCCATCAGCGACTCGGACCAGGGCCGCAGCTTCCGCGCCTTCTGGGATTTCCTCATGTCGCCCGAGCGGCAGGAGGAGCTGTCGAAGCTGCTCACCCGCGCCTTCGACCTGCCCGCTGTCCAGGAGCTTCAGCCGGATCGCCGGCTCCTGCGCATCCACTACGACTGGCTCGACGCGGGGGAGGTGGCGCAGCGAAACGTAGCGCGCCTGTCCGAGCAGCTCCGGCGCTATCTCGACGACCAGGCTTTCCTCGAGGACCGCCGGGTGATGCAGCTCATCCGCGGAATCGAGCAGCGCGCCCTCGAGCTCCGCGACGATGCGCCCACCGGCGCTTTCGCCGAGGTCGATGCACTGGCGCCCGAGCTCGACCTGGCCATGGAGCGCCCGCTCTTCACGCCTTCCACCACCGTTCGCCTCCGCTCCGACATCGTCGTCGAGGGCGCCGAGGAGGTGGCGGTCGACGCGCTCTTCGAGCAGGTGTTCGTCGATAGGACGCGGCTCGAGGCGCACCTCCGCCGAGCCCTCCAGGGGCGCTCGCAGATCGCGCTCTCGGAGCTTCTCGTCCACCACCCGCTCGAGCAGGGGCTCGCAGAGCTCGTGACCTGGCTGGCCATCGCCTCGCAGGACGCGCGCTCCGTCATCTCCGAGGAGGACTCGGACGTGATCGCCTGGGAAGGCGCCGACGGCGCCGGCGCGCGCGCTCGGGTTCCCCGCGTGATCTTCGTGCGATAGCCTCCGCCCGCCTTGAGCCTCCCGGAACAACAGGACTCTCAGCTCCCGCGCTTGCTGATCACGCTGATGAAGGGTGTCGTCTACCAGGGCGACGACCCCGGGCTGTGGCAGTCATTGCTGACCCTGCAGCCGCACGTCCGCGATCACGTGAGCCTCCTCGGTCTGGAGCTCATCGTCGACGAGGCGGAGGCGTACGCGTTCCTCCGCCAGCGTCCGCAGTTGCAGGACGGCGCACCTTCGCCGGAGTTGCCACGGCTGGTTCCGCGCCGTCAGCTCAGCCATCCGGTGAGCCTCCTCCTGGTGCTACTCCGCAAGAAGCTGGCCGAGTTCGACGCGACCGGCGGCGACACGCGCCTCATCCTCTCGCTCGAGCAGATCACCGAGCTCGTCCGCATCTTCCTCGCCGACAGCGCGAACGAGGCGAAGCTGCTCGACCGCATTGCCGCGGACGTGGGCAAGGTCGTGGATCTGGGTTTCCTCCGCCGGCTCAAGGGCAAGGAGGATCTGTTCGAGGTCCGCCGCATCCTCAAGGCCTGGGTCGACGCGCAATGGCTCGACGACTTCGACGCGCGGCTCCGCGCCTACAAGGCGGAGGGCGGCGAATGACCGGGTTGCTCGACTTCGCGCCGTCCGACGAGCGCGCCGGCTTCAGACTCCACCGGCTCGAGGTCTACAACTGGGGCACCTTCCACGACCGCGTCTGGGCGCTGGAGCCGGGCAGCGACAACGCGCTGCTCACGGGCGACATCGGCTCCGGCAAGTCCACCCTCGTCGACGCGGTGACCACGCTGCTCGTGCCCTCGCATCGCATCGCCTACAACAAGGCGGCCGGCGCGGAGTCGCGCGAGCGCACCCTGCGCTCCTACGTCCTGGGCTACTACAAGTCCGAGCGGGGCGAGGGCGGTCTCTCTGCGAAGCCGGTGGCGCTCCGCGACCCGGGCTCCTTCTCCGCGATCCTCGCGCACTTCTACAACGAGGGTTACGGGCAGCACGTCACGCTGGCCCAGGTCTTCTGGATGAAGGACCTCGAGGGTCAGCCGGCGCGCCTGTTCCTCGTGGCGGATCGGAAGCTCTCCATCGCCGAGGACCTCTCCGGCTTCGGCTCGGACGTCGCGCAGCTGCGCAAGCGGCTCAAGCAGTCGGGCGTGGAGCTCTCCGACTCGTTCCCGCCCTACGGCGCGGCCTTCCGGCGGCGCTTCGGGATCGACAACGAGCAGGCGCTGGAGCTCTTCCATCAGACGGTCTCGATGAAGTCCGTGGGAAATCTCACCGACTTCGTCCGCAACCACATGCTCGAGGCCTTCGACGTCGCCGAGCGGATCTCCGCGCTGCTGCGCCACTTTGACGATCTGCACCGCGCTCATGAGGCTGTGCTCAAGGCGCGCCGGCAGATCGAGCTGCTGCGTCCCATCGTCCAGGACGGCGCCCATCACCGCGAGCTGCTGGAGGGGGTCGCCGAGCTTCGCGCCTGCCGCGATGCGCTGGAGCCGTGGTTCGCAGGCATCAAGGCGGAGCTCCTTCAGCGGCGCCGCAGCGACCTGGAGCAGAAGCGCTCGAAGCTCGACGAGGAGCTGGCGTCGGTGCGTGAAGAGCTCGACCGCAAGCAGGGCGAGCGCGACGGGCTGAAGGCCTCCATCGCCGCCAACGGCGGGGACCGGCTGGAGCGCATCGACGCCGACCTCCGGCAGCTCCAACGTCAGAAGGCGGACCGCCAGGAACGCGCAGACAAGTATCAGCTCCAGGCGGACGCGGCCGGTCTCCCCCGGGCGGACGGGCTGGACGCGTTCGTGCGGAACCGCGCGGCGATCGCCGATGGGATCGAGGAGGTCGAGGGAAAGCTGAACGACGCGGAGAACGCAGCGGTGGAGCTGAGCGTCCGGATCCGGGAGCTCGCAGCGAATCGCGGCGAGCTGGATCAGGAGCTTCGTTCGCTGCGCGAGCGCCGCTCGAGCATCCCTTCGAAGATGTTGCAGCTCCGCGCGGCGCTGGCGGGGGCGCTGGAGGTGGACGACTCGGTGCTGCCGTTCGCGGGAGAGCTCCTCCAGGTGCGCGCGGACTCGAAGGATTGGGAGGGCGCCATCGAGCGGCTGCTCCACAACTTCGCGCTCTCCGTGTTGGTGCCGGAGTCCCTCTACGCAGAGGCCGCCCGCTGGGTGGACCGGACCAACCTTGGCGGAAGGCTGGTCTACTTCCGCGTGCGCCCTCACCGCGACGCTGGGTCGAAGGGGCTCTCGGAGGCGTCGCTCGTCCACAAGCTGGAGCTCCGCGCGAACGACGCGGTGACCTTCGACTGGGTCGAACGCGAGCTGCAGCGCCGCTTCGATTACGCCTGCTGTGACTCGCTCGATCAGTTCCGGCGGGTGCAGCAGGGCATCACCCGCGCCGGCCAGATCAAGCACTCGGGAGATCGCCACGAGAAGGACGACCGACGGCGGCTGGACGATCGCTCCCAGTACGTCCTCGGCTGGTCGAACGAGGAGAAGATCGCCGAGCTGGAGCGCATCCTCGCTGGGGTCGAGCGCGAGGTGCAGAAGGCCGCGGACGCATTCGCTGCGAACCAGCAGCTCAAGAGCGCGCTCACGAAGCGGCGAGATGCGCTGCGCGCGCTCGAGCACTACGACAGCTTCACCGACCTCGACTGGGCCGCCACGGCGGTGGAGATCGATCGCCTCGAGCGCGAACGTCGGCAGCTCGAGGCCTCCTCCAACCTGCTCAAGACGCTGAAGACCCAGCTCGAGGCGCTGGAGCTCGGGCTGAAGCAGGCGGAGGAGCTCCAGCAGAAGCGGCTCAAGGAACACTCCGTCGCCGAGGTGCTACTACGTCAGGTCGGAGAGCAACTCCAGGCGTGCCTCGTCGCGTTCGGTGCGGTCCCGCAGGAGGTTCGTGAGCGGCTGTTCCCCAGGCTCGAGGGCTTCCGGGCGGAGGCGCTCGGGGAGGAGCGGCTGACGGTCGAG
>JBAWAM010000072.1:0-6236 GCA_049589315.1 Myxococcaceae bacterium | reverse complement strand
GCGTGCTCCAGAAGCCGCTCGAACTCGACGAGCTGACCGCGCGAATTGAAGACGTCACTCGCAACGTGCTCAACGCCTCCAACTCGAGCATCCAGCGCCAGCCACCGCCCATGCACTCGGCCAGGTTCGATGGCCGCTGGTCCGCTCGGCTCCTGATTGAAGCGCGAGGACCGATGATCGATTACCCCTTCCTCAGCCGGTGGCTTCCTCCCGAGCACGCTGCGCTGCTACAGCAAGCGCCATCCCTCGACGATGAAGCGCTGGTGGCCGCATTGAAGAAGGTCTGAAACACCAGGACGGTCGAGCCGTCGGCGATCGGGTCTCGTCCACTGCTCGTCATGCGTCCACCGAGGCTGCCCGCGCACGGCGCCTGCGGGCCGCGCCGCCCCAAGTCAGCAGCCAGATCGGCCGCCGCCCGCGTCCGGGTTCGCGCAAACCGATCAGGTGATCTGATCGGTTCACACGTCTTCAGCCGGGAGGGGGCCTGGGGCGGCGCAGATCTCGCGAAACTGGTCAGATCTCTGATCAGTTTCGCCGTAAGCGTCACCCAACCGAGGCTGCCCGGACAAGCCCAGCGATCTCGCTGGGTTATTCGCACCGCTCGCGTCAAAAGGGCGCGTCGCGCCCACCGGAGCGAGCCGTTGTGCGCACAGATTGAGCTCATGCACGCGCTCAACGGCCCTCGCCGACCGTCGGTGGGGTGGGAGCGAGTCGTCCGCCGATTAGCGGCGCGCCTGGCCGTTGTAGACGACGCGCGCCACCGGCTGATCCGCGAGCTGGGTCATGTGCCAGCGATTCCGCCCACCCGCCGCCGATGAGGCCGAGGTGCTCGCGTGCGACGGCGCCGTGCTGCTCTGCGACCAGGAGGACATCACGCAGAAGGTTGAGTTGGCAGACTCGGGCAGCATCGGCGATCTCCGGAGCAAGGGAGTTCGCCATGATGGACCCGGCTGGCGAGTGCGCCAGTTTTCTGCCGGACGCGACCGACAGCGACACCCACAGCGTCAGTCTCAGGGACCGACGATCGCCGTGGCGGAGGTGTCGAAGTTGATCACCCGGCGCGCGACCTCCTGAACGTCTTGCGCGGTCACGCCCATGATCTCCTCCGCGTACCGCTGCATCGCGTCCGCGCCGAGGCCGTAGAGGTACTCCAGCGCCATCACCGCCGCGCGCGCGCCGTTGCGCTGCAGTCCGATCTCGTGCGTCCCGACCAGGTTCCGCTGCGCCCGGAGCAGCTCGTCGGCAGAGATCGGCTCGTTGCGGATCCGCTCGAGCTCGGCCCGGATGCCGGCGAGCGCATCGTTCACCTTCTCCGGACTGGTCCCCATGTAGACGGCGAAGTAGCCCGTGTCGACGCCCTCCACGGCGAAGCTGGAGACGCTGTACGCCATGGAGCGCTTGTCGCGGAGCTCGACGAAGAGCCGCCCGCCCTGGCCGGACAACACGGTCGAGAGGACCTCGAGGGCGCGCCGCCACTTGTCGTTCACCTTCGCCCCGGGGAACCCGATCACCAGGTTCGACTGCGCCTTCGCCAGGGTGTGACGCGCGACCTTCGGCCCGAACATGGGCGGCTCCGGCGCGACGATGGGCGCAGTGGCCGCCTCTCCGCGAGAGCGTCCGAACGCGTCTTGTGCCCGCTTCAGCACCTCGTCCGCGCGCACATCGCCCACCACTGCGAGCACGAGCTGCGACGGGTCCATGTATCTACGGTGATAGGTCTGCAGCTGCTCGCGGGTGAGGCGCTCGACGATCTCGTGCTGACCGAGCACCGGCATCCGGTACGGGTGCTTATCGTAGAGCGTGCGCGCGAACAGGTCGAATGCCACCCCCGACGGCTTGTCGACGCGGGTGATGATGTCCTGGATCTGGAACGTCCTCTCCCGCTCGACCTCGGCTTCGGGAAAGGCAGGGTTGTTGAGCACGTCGGCGAAGAGGTCGAACGCGCGATCGAAGTGCTTCGACAGGAACTCGCCGCGCAGGCTCACCGAGTTGCGGCCGCCGGAGGCAGAGAGCGAACCGGCGAGGTCGTCGATCTGCCGGGAGATCTCCTCGGCGTCGCGGGTCGGCGTTCCCCGGGTGAACGTGCGCGTGAGCAGGGTGGTCAGCCCGTTGTCTGCTTCCGATTCGTAGCGAAGGCCTCCGAAGTAGACCGCGCGAATCGCGAACAGCGGCACCGCGCTCTCTTCGCGGATGAGCAGCGTCGCGCCCGATGGGAGCTTCTCCACCACGGTTCGCGGCGCGGTCCCGCGGGCTGCGACGGGTGAGGTGACCTGGACCTGACCCGAGGGGGCCTGGCGACGCGCCCGCTCCGGCGCAGCCGAAGGCGCCTCCTTCAGCACGCGATCGACAATCTCCTCGAGCTTCGCTTGATCGAAGGTGGTCCCCTTCGGGAGCAGGGACGTGGCGATCATCCGGTCGAACCGGAGATACCGCTCGGCCACCCGGTGGATGTCCGCGGGCGTGAGCGCGGCGACGCGCGCGTAGTACGCGGCCTCGCGCTCTATCCCGCCCGCGCCCGACTCGTAGAAGCCCAGCTTGCGCGCGAGCCCCTGCACCGTCTCGCGCTGGTAGACGTTCTCCGACTCGATCAGCGCCTGGACCGTCTTCAGCTCGTCGATATCGGGTGGCGTCCGCCGGATCCGGGCGAGGATCCGCACGGTCTCCTCCACCGCCTGCTCCAGCTTCTCCTTCGGAAGCGTGAGCGACACCGTGAACAGGCCGGCGTCCTTCGGCGTGTAGGCCCAGGCGTGGATGTCGTTCACCAGGCCGCGCTTGCGCTTGAGCTCCAGCGTGAGCAGGGAGGCTTCACCCTGGCCGGCGATCATCGCCAGCACGTCCAGCGGCGGCGTGTCCTCGTGCATCACCGAGGGGATGGGGAATGCGAGGTTCAGGTACACCTCTTTGACGTCATCCTCGCGCAGCTGGATGCGCCGACCCGTGAAGTCCGGCTCCTGGGTGCGGGTGACCGGTCCTTCGTAGGGGCGGCCCCATTCACCGCCGAAGATCTCGTCCACCCACGTGCGCACGTCGCGCTCGGTGAGATCGCCCACGATGGTCAGCACCATGTTCGAGGGCGCGTAGTGCCGGCGGTAGAACTCGAGCATCTTCTCGCGGGTGAAGGAGCGGACCGTCTCCTCCCAGCCGATCACCGGGCGCTTGTACGGATGTTCTGCGTAGGCGGTGGAGAAGAGGTCCCGGGACGCGCGTCGCGACGGCGCGTCGAGGCTGCGCTTGATCTCCTCGCAGACGACCTCGATCTCGCGGGACAGCTCCTCGGCGTCGAAGGCCGAGTTGCGGACGGCATCTCCGAGCACGTCCAGGCCCACCCGGGCGAAGGGGCTGGCGATGACCGTGTGGTAGACCGTCTGGTCGAAGGACGTCCAGGCGTTCACCTCGCCGCCGTGGGATTCGATGGCGCGGGCGATCTCCCCCGGACCGCGGCGCTTCGTCCCCTTGAACAGCATGTGCTCGTGAAGGTGGGCCAGGCCTGCCTGATCCGGTCGCTCGTCTGCACTTCCGGCTCGCACCCAGACCTGGAAGGCGGCCACCCGGGCTGCGTGTTGCTCTTCGAAGAGGACGGTCAGCCCGTTGTCCAGCCGATAGCGGAGAGTCATCGCACAATTGACCCTGACACCCGACCTGTCGCCGCGCAAGGTGTGCGAATGCCCTCGGAAAGGGGTAGTGTGCCGATCGACATGGGTGCACCGGAAACCATCGATCCCTTCATGGATCTCCGGGAGAGCCTGGAGGAGAATTCTGGCAGCGCCCACGCGGCTCAGGCGGTTCCGCCGCCGTTGCCGCCGCGACGCGCGCAGCCGAAGCCGGTGGCAGCCGCTGCTTCCGCCGATCCCTTCCAGGAGCCTCCCGAACCACGCCCGCCGAGGACGTCCCTGCCCGAGGAGAAGCTCGAATTCCTCCGGACGGTGGTGCGCCACAAGGAGGAGACGCTCTCCCGCGCCCGCGCGGTCTACGCCGATCGGGAGGCGGAGCTTCAGCAGATCCGGCAGCAGTCGGAGACCCTGCGCGCACAGCTCGAGGCGGCGCAGTCCCAGCTCGCCCGACTCCGGGATCTTCCCAAGCGCGCTGAAGCCATGGCCCGCGAGCTGGAGGCAGAGCGAGCGCGTGCGGTTCGAGCGGAGCAACGCAGCCGCGAGCTGGAGATCGAGCTCACCGCGAACGAGGAGGATCGCCGGGACCTCTCCAGCGCGCTGGCCTCGGTCGAGTCGGAGCTGCCGGAGCTCAAGACGCGCCTGCAGCAGGAGCTCCGGGCTCGAGCGGACCTCGCCGAGGAGCTGGTCGGCGCCAAGGAGGCGCTGGGCATGGCCCAGGACCGCGTGGCCGAGCTGGCCGCCACGCGCTCGGAGCTGGAAGGATCGCTGGAGGCCACGCAGGCGCAGTACGAAGCGGTCAACCAGGAGAACGCGCGACTGCAGGCGGAGGTCGAGCGGATCGAGCTCGAGCTGCCCACGGTGGTGGCGGAGCGGGATGCCGCGGTCGCCGAACGCGACGTCCTGCGCGCGGAGGTCGACGGGGCCATGACGCAGGCGTCCACCCTGGAGGCCACGGCGGCGGAGCTGCGCGGACAGCTCGAGGCGCTCGAAGCGGAGAAGGAATGGAGCGTGAGCTCGCAGGATGAGCTCGAAACGCGGGTGCGCGCCCTGGAGCAGGAGAAGGCCGAGGCGCAGGCGCAGCAGGCTGCGGCCGAGGCGGCGCTGTCCGAGCTCGAGGAACGCGCGTTCCACGAATCGGAGACCGTCCGCGCCGAAGCGCGCAGCGCGATCGATGAGCTTCAGACGCGTCTGGCCGCAGCGAACTCGACCGCGAAACAGCAGCAGGAGGCGCACGCCGCGCTGAAGGCGCAGCTCGCGCAGGCGCGTGAGCACTTCTCTTCGGTGCAGGTGCAGGTGGAGAGTGCAGAGCAGGCGCGGGTCTTCGCCGAAGCGGAGCGGGCGACGTTCCGCGGCCAGATGGAGGCGCTCACCGGGGAGTTGGCGCGTCTGCACCGCGAGCTGGAGACGACGCTCGCGAGCGCGGGACCGGAGATCGTGCGGGCGCTGCGCGACGAGCTGGCACAGGCAAACCGCCGCGCAGCCGAAGCCCAGTCGTCGCTGCGCGAGCTGAAGGATGAGAAGCCTTCGTGGGCGGCGGAGCGCGAGAAGTTCGTGAACAAGCTGGCCATGCTGGAGACGGCCCTGGAGGCCCGAGGACGGCCCACCGCGCCCCCGGAGCTGGTCGCCGAACGCGACAAGCTGCGGGCGGACGTCGTTGCGATGAAGAAGAAGCTCGTCGCCGCGGAGAACGCGATCGAGACAGCCGCGACGCTGAAGGCGAAGGTCGCCAAGCTGGAGGCGTCGCTGAAGGGGGCGCGTTGACCGCTCCGGTCGCACCGATCGATCCGCTCACCGGGATCGAGGCCGCGCGGCTCGGGCTGTACCTCCACTTCCCGTACTGCCTGAGCAAGTGCCCGTACTGCGACTTCGCCTCGATCGTGGTGAAGCAGATCCCCGAGGCGCGCTACACGGACGCGATCGTGCGCGAGCTGTCCCTCCGCCTCGCGGCCTTCCCCTGGCTCGAGGGACGCAGCCTGGATTCCATCTTCATCGGCGGTGGCACGCCGTCGCTGTGGGATCCCGCCCGCGTCGCGCGCGTGCTGCGTGAGGTGTCCTCGCGGCTGCCGCTCTCGCGGGGCGCGGAGGTCACCCTCGAGGCCAATCCGGGCGCGGCGGATGCGTCGCGCTTCGCCGCCTACCGGGAAGCCGGGGTGAACCGGCTGTCGATGGGCGTGCAGTCGTTCGACGCGGACACGCTGCGGTTCCTGGGACGGGCGCACGACGCCGACACGGCGGAGCGGGCGTTCCGCTCCGCGCGGGAGGCAGGGTTCGACAACGTCTCGCTCGACTTCATCTACGGCGTGCCCGGGCAGACCGTGCAGCTGGCGAAGGCGGACGCAGAGCGCGCGGTGTCACTCGGCTCCGAGCACCTGTCCGCGTACGCGCTCACGCTCGATCGGGAGTCGCTGGCCGAGGAGGTTCCGCTGGCGAAGCAGCTCTCGCGCGGCGAGGTGTCGCTGCCTGCCGACGAGTCGGTGGTGGAGATGCAGCGGGCCGTTCGCGACGTGTATCGGTCGCGAGGGCTGGAGCGGTACGAGATCTCCAACTACGCGAAGCCCGGCTACCACTCGCGGCACAACGCGCTGTACTGGACCGGCGGCGAATACCTGGCGCTCGGCACCGGCG
>JBAWAM010000071.1:0-2572 GCA_049589315.1 Myxococcaceae bacterium | reverse complement strand
CGCCCACCATCGCCGGCGCGTCGTCCACTACAACGTGACCGAACACCCCACCGTGCACTGGACGGCCCAACAGATCGTGGAGGCCTTCCCCAACGACACCGCGCCGTCCTACCTTCTCCGCGATCGCGACGCGGTCTATGGCGACGCGTTCCGGCAACGTGTGAAGGGCATGGGCATCGGGGAAGTCCTGACCGCGCCCTCCAGCCCATGGCAGAATCCGTTCGTGGAACGGCTCATCGGCTCGGTGCGGCGCGAGTGTCTGGACCATGTTCTCGTTCTGAGCGAGCCGCACCTGCGTCGGATCTTGACTGCGTACTTTGCGTACTATCATCGCGCCCGAACCCATCTATCGCTCGAGAAGGATGCGCCAGACGTGAGGCCAGTCGAACAGCCGGACGCGGGCAGGGTCGTGGCGCTTCCCGAAGTCGGTGGCCTGCATCATCGCTACGTCCGGCTAGCGGCCTGATCTCGCATCACCCGGCCAGTCCGCGCCACCAGCTGGCCACGCCCGGCACCGTCGGGCCGTCCTCCGTTCCTCCCGGAGCCCCACCCCTTTCCTCTGGGAAGCCTGGCAGGCGCGACGGCTGGAGAAGGCCGACTGCCCGACCTTGGGCTCGCTGAACACCAACCTTCTACCGTTCCAGCGATGAATCGTCGCTAACCGAGTCGGACGCGGTTGTGGCGAGGGACAGGACCCTGTACGAGCGCCTTGGCGGTTACGAGGCCATCGCGGCAGTGGCGAATGATCTGCTCCCCCGGCTCGGGCCGATCCGCAGCTCGGCCGCTTCTGGGCGCATCGCGGGGAAGACGGCGTGCAGCGCGAGAAGCAGCTCCTGATCGACTTCCTCTGCGCGAGTGCAGGCGGACCCATGTACTATCGCGGCAGGGACATGGTGCTCGTCCATCGAGGCATGGGGATCAGCGAGGGCGACTGGAGCGCGTTCCTCGGGCATGCCGCCGCGACCCTGGCGAAGTTCAAGGTGCCCGAGGCCGAGCAGCGCGACGTGGTTGCATTTGTCCAGAGCCTCAAGAAGGAAATCGTCGAATAGCGCTGGCTCCCGCAACCCCGGCTCAATGCGGCTTCTTGCACTGCTTGCCCAACGTCAGCTACCAGCCGCCGGTCATGCGCGGGTCGGTGATACGGTTGACCGCGCGCGCCTTGCTCGTTATCGAAACGCACGCCGCCGAGTTGCGGCACCATGACGTAGGGACAGTTTACTAGTCAGTCCCTAGTATAGGCGACACTTGGCGCATGAAAGAAGGAGCGAACCAGAGCCGGTCGCGCTTGAATACCCGCCAGATCCACCTGGACGCGGCTTCGAAGCGATTCGTCTTTCCGCAACGGGGTCTTGCTGACGCCTTGGCGCTTGAGGTGGTTCCAGACGAACTCGTCGGGGTTCAACTCCGGCGCATAGCCGGGCAGGAAATGCAGCTCGAGGCGACCGGCAAGCTGCTGGACGTACTGCGCGGCTACGTTGGCGATGTGCGCGGGGTGGCCGTCGAGGACGAGGAACACGGCGCGCTTGCGCCCGCGCATGAAGTGCGTCAGCAACTCGACGAACCGTGGGGCGTTGAGCCGTTCGGTGTAGATCTCGTACCAGAAGGCGCCGCGGGCGTTGACGGCGGAGATGGCGCTCACGCTCTGGCGCCGGCCGCTCGTGGGGACCTCGGGCGTCTGCCCCCGCAGACCCCACGTCCGCCCGAGGACTTGGTCGGAACGGACCCCGGCCTCATCGAGGAAGAAGATCTTCGCGCCGACGCGCTTGGCCCGCGCGCGCAGGCGGGGGAACACCGCCGTTTTCCAGTGCTCGATCGCCACGGGATCGCGCTCGTAGGCGCGGCGCAACGGTTTCTGGGGCGTGATGTCCAACTCGGTGAGGAGGCGACCGACGGCGGTCACGCCCAGCCGCACGCCGAACTTCTGTGCGATCAGCGCCGCTACAATCTGCCGAGTCCAGAGGCCAAAGTCGAAGCCGTACTGGCGCGGGTCCTTGCCATTGATCCATCGCCGGACCTGGAGCTTCTGGCGCGGCGTCAGGGCCGGCTGCCGCCCCGGATGTGTTCGCGCGGTGAGCGCCGCTGGGCCGCGTCGCCGCACCGCGGTCAGCCATTTGTAGATCGTGGTGCGACACAACCCATAGCCTTTGATGACGTCGCTCGGCGCTTCGCCTTCCTGCACGCGCCGCACGGCCATGCGCCGGATTGTCTCGGAGGTCTCGTGCGACAGGGTCCGCCCGTCGATCCGCATAACCCTTCATATCACAATCCGAGCGCAGTGTAGCCTAAAGACAGGACTGGTTAGTATGTCGACTACCCCCAAGCTCAGGGTGCTTCGTTGAATGCCGCGGCGTGGTTGGTCGGCGCGACGTGCCCTCCTCCAGGAATAACAATGAGTCGCGACCCCGGAAATGCAGCGATGGGCCGTCTCCGCCGCAAGCGCCGAGATGCACAGGAACCGCTAGCTACGGTTTCAGCCACGGTGAGCCCGTCGTGACCAAAATGGTGTTCGCTAACTATCGAAAAAGGCTGGCGCGCCTGGAGGGAATCGAACCCCCGACCCACGGCTTAGAAG
>JBAWAM010000070.1:0-14365 GCA_049589315.1 Myxococcaceae bacterium | reverse complement strand
GGCGGCGGTGTGAGGTCGCGGCGATAGCCCGGGCAGACGCATGCCCGTACGTGTGACGCGGGAGGAGGGTTCAGGCGCACTCGAGCGGGATGAAGGAGAGCTGAGGCGGGTCGGCGGCGGAGGGAAGGGGAGGAGTGTCGGAAGGAAGCTGAAGATGGCTGAGGATGCGTCGGACGGCAGAGAGGTTGGGAGATGAAGGCCAGCACCCGGCCGGAGAACTCACCGTTTACGAGTCCTTCGGTGGGCGCATCGAAATGACCTACGACCAGCATCGTGACGTTGCTTCCACGTGTTCGGGAGCGCTGACCGTCTCGGCTCAATTCGACTCACACGCATTCGATTAGGCCGTCGCGCACCGGGTAGGGGAGACGCACTTGCACCAGCGCCGACAGGACGTGCGTGAGCTCTGGCCGGAGCATCCGGAGCTCGCGAGAGGCGGAGCACCGCAACGATGTACTCCAGGCGCTCGCGTACTCGACCCTCTTCGAGGCGCGCCGCGTGGTGGCGTGCCTCGTCTATCTTGCGGTGACGATCGAAGCGCTGGGCAAGCGCGCCGCCTGGCTCGACGCGCCGCTACTCCAGATCGGTCGGGTCGTTGAAGAGGGTAGTGAGGCGGATGCTGCCGTGGCCGAACTGTGGAAACCCTTGTGCCTGACGGTTCCCTGGGGCCAGGTTCGAGGCCGTGTCGTCAGGCGGGAAGAGGATGAGCGAGTTCAGGAAGGCTATCAGCTCGTTCTGCTTGTTTTCATTCAGCCGGGCGAAGGCATCCCGCTGCGCCTGGGCCTCTCCACCGTGGCGGAGTATCACGTCGCGCAACGTCATGCTGCGGCCGTCGTGCCCGTAGGGGGCGGTGCTGCCCACGCCCCAGAGCGCGGTCGTCAGGAGTTCCCGCCGAAGCGTCCCGTCGTAGTTCCGCTCGTGGAAGTTCGGGCCGAGATCGTGTCGCTTGAAATCGGTGAAGATGTTGCCCACGACGAACGGCTGGCCCGCCGGCCGTTTCAGGGGCGGGAAGCCGGAGCCATCGTCGGACGTCACGATCAGCCTGGTGGCCGTCGCGAACAGCTCGTTGAAGATGCCGTTCACTGGGTCATGCACCGTCTCCACGTCGGCCACCCGTCGGTCGTGCTCGACCGTGAGGTCAGGGACGTGGCACCCGGTGCAGCCGATGTCGCTGAACACCCGGCGGCCCTTGCTGCTCTCGTTCGTCTGCCGTCCGGTGCCGGCCCTGAAGTAGTTGAGCAGGTAGAACTCCCAGTGGTCCACCAGGCTGGTGGGCACCTCGTTGGTGACGCCATCGCCGTCCGGGTCGGCGAAGGCGTCGTTCGCAGGCGGAGCCTCGACCCGATCCAGCGCGCCATCGAGGACCATGCCCGAAGGCGTCGTCACCCGTCCTCCGCCGCTGGCCAGAAGGAGGTCGGGGTCCGCCGCTTCCAGCCCCATCTCCGCATCCAGGGCGCCGACGATGAACTCCCGGATGGAGATGGTCCCTCCGTGAGCGAAGAAGGGCCGGACGCGCAGGTCTGGATCCACTCCTGTGACGTGCGCGGTGTCCACGCTTCCGCCAGGACTCGCGGTGATAGAGCCGTACTGGATGCCCTTGCTGACCAGCGGCAGGGTGACCTGGCGCCCTCGTGCGCGCGCCTCGTCGATGGCCTGCGCGCGTGTCTGCCGCAAATCAGAGGTAATCTCGTCGGCGAGCATCTCCTTCAGCCCCAGCCCGAAGAGGTGCGGTGCATCGCGGCTGTCCGGCCGGGTGGCCACATCTCCGCCGAAGCCGGCCGAGCCGCGCGGACGTCCATGGCACCCTGCGCAGCTGTCGGCGAGGCCTGCGCCAATCCCGTTGATGGTGTTGATGTCGCCACGCCCGTCGAGCGTCAGCGGGCCCTGTCCCTCGTCGCGTGAGAACTTGCGCTGGAAGAGCTGGCGACCCCGGCGAACGGACCGGAAGGGATCCCGCTGGATGATGAAGCTGGAGGAGTCGGGCGTCAGCGGGTCGCCGCGGCCGGCTCCCACCTGATCGGCGAGCGACTTGTTCACGCCTTCACCTGCGGTGTTCGGGGCCTTGGTCCTGTCGATGAGCTGGGCCTGGGCGCAAAGGCCCGTCAACAGGATGGCGAAGCCGAGCCATGCCGCACTTCCTTGCGGACGGATGGGGACTTTCACGTTTCCTCCCGGGGGCAGCACTTCCTTCTGCTCCTCCTTGTCCACCTTGCCGACGAGGCGGTCGAGGTGCGACGCGCGTGCCGTTGGGCATTGCGCACCCGGAGGAACGGGAACTGGGAACTGCAAAGCGCACTCTCGCCACGCTGTCTTGATCTTCTGTCGGGGGCCGAACGCGCGGTTTGAATGCGTCCGTTCCTCGTAGGGGCTGTGGCCAGCCGGTTCAACTCGCTCGCCAGGTCGCCGAATCGCACGTTCTCCCCGGCACGTGTCGCCTCCGCAAGAGCTGCTCGAACGACAATTGCTCCGGCGGCGCGAAGCGCGGATTCCGTCCCGGTGGCATGAAGTCCGAATGCTTCCTGCCTGGGCGAGTGCAGGCATTTGGGGGACTGTCGCCGGTGGAGCGCTGGTGATCGGAGCGCTCGTCGGCTGGTTCGCACGGCTACCGCAGCGGGCGGTGGCCTCGGTCATCGCCTTCGGTGGCGGCGTCCTGATCTCCGCCTTGTCGTTCGAGCTGATGGAGGAATCGGTGAAGCGGAGCGGACTTCCCGCGGCCGGTATCGGCTTCATCACCGGGGTGGTCCTCTATAGCGTGGCCAACGTGCTCCTGGCGCGTCATGGCGCGAAGCACCGCAAGCGCTCCGGCAGCCAGCAACTGAGCGAGTCGGAGCAGGAGGGCAGCGGCACCGCACTTCTGGTCGGCGCGATGATCGACGGGATCCCCGAATCGATCGCCATCGGCGTCAGCACGATCGAAGGTGGGGCGGTGGGGGGGGTGACCGTGTTCGCCGTGTTCCTCTCCAACATCCCCGAGGGACTCTCGAGCTCCGCGGGGATGAAGAAGGCCGGTCGCAGCGTGCGTTACATGCTGACGGTGTGGATCTTGGTGGCGCTCGTCTCTGGCGCTGCCTCGGTGATCGGCGCCGTGGGGTTTCGACATGCTCCGGATGCGCTCATCGCCGGGGTCACCGCCGTTGCCGCAGGCGGGATCCTGGCGATGATCGCGGACACGATGATCCCCGAGGCGTTCAGCGAAACCCACGACTGGGCCGGGCTGATCACGGCGATGGGATTCCTGCTCTCGTTCTTCCTGTCGCATCTCTCCGGCTGAGGCTCAGACGCGCTCGATGATGATCGCGATGCCCTGGCCGCCGCCGATGCACCTCGTGACGAAGCCGGTCGCGCGGCCAAGGCCTATCGACGGAGGAACATGCGTGTACGAGTGTCACAGCGCGCATGTCCAAGCGGCTACTGGTTGATTGCCTCTCGCGCGACGCCCTCCTGGAGGCGGCTCGCATGCTGGAGCTCAGCGTCCACTCGCGCATGGCGGTGGCGGACTTCCGGGAGCGCTTCGCCCGATCCCGGCGCGTGACCGCTGAGGACATCCTCGAGGTCCTTCAGAAGGACGATCTGAAGAGCCTCTGGCAGGTTGGGGCGCGAGCTCGAGTGCGCCATCCCGGTCCACGGCAGCGTCGATGAAATCCGCGAGCGTCTGTTGGCCCACCTCGAAGTGGGTGAAGGACGATAGATGGGATGAAGCGGCCAGCCCCCACCGACGTGGTAGCCAAAGGCTCCACAACCGGTAACGCGGACAGAGCCGCAAGGGTGGAGGCCAGCCATGGATCATGTTGGCATCGACGTGCACAAGAAGGAAAGCCAGGTATGCATCCTGGAGGAAGACGGGAGCATCATTGAGAAGCGAATCCGCACGTTGCGTGAGCGCTTCGCTGAGGTGTTCGGCGGTCGTCCCAAGGCGCGGATTCTGGTGGAGTCTTCAACCGAGAGTGAATGGGTAGCCCGCTGCCTGGAGTCGCTCGGACACGAGGTGGTGGTAGCGGATCCGAACTTTTCTCCGATGTACGCAACGCGCAGCCGGAAGGTGAAGACGGACAAGCGCGACGCGAGGACGCTGGCAGAAGCGTGCCGGCTTGGAGCCTACAAGGCGGCGCATCGAACATCGGATGAACGCCGGCACCTGCGCGGGCAGTTCGCCGCTCGCGAAGTGCTCGTGCGAACGCGGACACGGCTGATCAGCTTGATGCGGGCGCTGCTTCGGCGGGAGGGGATTCACGTCGGGACTGGTAGCGCGGCCGCATTTCAGAAGCGCATGGGGGCGGTGCAGCTGCCTGAGTACATGGAGAAAGAGGTGGCGCCTCTGCTTGCGATGATGGAGCCGCTCAACACGCAGATTGCCGTGCTTGACGCGCAACTTCAGCGAGTGGCGGAAACGGACGAGCACGTCAGGCTCCTGTGTACGGCTCCTCAGATTGGCCCGGTGACGGCAAGTGCCTTCGCGTCTGCGGTGGATAAGCCGGAGCGCTTCGCAAACGGGCACCAGGTGTCCGCGTACTTCGGGCTGGTACCGTGCGAGATGAGCAGCGGGGAGAAACAGCGGAAGGGCCGAATCACAAAAGCCGGCAACACGCGCGTGCGGTGGCTGCTGGTCCAGGCCGCCATCTCCATCATGAGGGTGAAGGCGAAAGAGACACAGCATCTCCGTGAGTGGGCGACGCGCATTGCTGCGAGGCGCGGAAAGAAAACGGCGGTCGTCGCCTTGGCCCGAAAACTTGCCGGAACATCCGGGTGAAGGGCAACGGCGCGGTCGAGGCGGACTGGGCGAGGTGGAACGGCGGCAAGGAGTCGGGCCAGAACCGATTCGTCCTCCAGCGGAAGTCCGCCGCCGCGAAGAACTGAGCCCGCTCAGCGGGCGCGCGCGGACGGACGCATCAGCAGCGTCCCCAGTCGCGCGGCCAGCTCGCCGCGGGAGTGCACGCCGACCTTGGTGAAGATGCGCCGCAGGTGTGTGCCGACGGTCTGCTCGGACATCGAGAGCTGCGCCGCGATGTTGGCGTCGGTGCAGCCCGACGCCACCAGCCGAGCGACCTCGCGCTCGCGCGCGGTCAGCTTCACGAGATCCTGCGCCTCCGACCGGGGAGGTACCACGCCGCACGCCGCACGCCGCGGCGAGGTCGATTGCCGACTGCAGCGTCGCCGAAGCCAGCAGCGACACTTCGATCAGCGGCTTCGACAGCTCCGCCTTCCCTCGCTGCAGCGGGGTCTGGGTTCCGACGGCGATCCACCCGATGATCTCGCCGCCTCGCCCGAGCATGAACGCGTTGAGCAGACCATTGATCCCCACGGGCTCGAGCACCTCGCGGCGGAACCGGTTCATCATGCTCAGATCGCGCGCGAGCTCCAGGGGGGCGTACACGCGCCCGGACGAGCGCTTGTATCGGCCAAGCACATCAGCCGCGGAGCCACTCTCCCGCGTCCTCGGAACCGACACGTCGACATGCCCCATCGAAGTCATCAGGCTTCGCAGGTAGGTCCCATTGCGGCGCCTCCCTTGCCACGGAGAGGGCCAGTGTCAGGGTAGACCCACTCGGGGCGAGCCACGCGGCTCTCTGCGAACTCCACTGCCTCCGAATGAATTCGCGGCGGGCCGCAACCGTCGAGATGGGCGGTGCGCAGCGGTTTCTGCCATGATGGACGCAGCAACGAGGAGGAGCGCGTGAGAAGTCGTGCTGCCAGCGCAGGGTGGGCGCTCTTCGCCGCGACAGTCCTCACCTGGTCCGGCGCCGCGTCCGCCTACGGCATCGGCTCTCCCGGCGATCGCGACGTCCAGACGCTCCTTTATGGCGTCCCGGCTGGGATCGAGGTGCTGATCCCCGACCTGCGCTACGAGCTCTCGTCCCGGCCGGACGCGTGGGTCCTCTCCTGGCCGGTGCACCTTCGGCTCGTGGATTCAGGCGGCATCCGGCAGACCGAACACACCACCCTCGCGGCGCCTCGAGCGGAGCTGACCGCCTTCCTGGAGCCGCAGATCGCGCTCCACGAGACCACCGCGTATCGCGGCCTCACGGGGCTCCGTGGCTTCGGCGGGCTTCCGGTGGGCGCCGCCCTCTTCGGCCTGGTCGCGGAGGGCGGAGGGCTCATCGGCACCGATGGCACCGGCGGCTTCGTCGGCGGAGGGCTCGCCTTCGCGATGCTGTTCGATCACAACTTCCCCTACATCGCGGTGGTGGCGCGGCACGCCTGGACCACCCAGGGAACGCGTGTGGACTTCGCGGTGGACGTGGTCTTGCCGTTCCCAATCAAGTGACGCTCTGAGGCCAGATGTTCGCGCCCCTGCTGATCGCTCTACGCCGAGGCGAAATCCCCGATCAGCACCACACTCCGCGAGGACCACGACGTCTGGCATTTCGAGACGTACGACCCGTACCCCGGCGCCTCGATCCCGATGAGTTGGCCGGAGATCGACAAGCACCCTCGGCGGTCACCCAAAACCGGCCATAGGCGGTCACTTCAAAACCGGCCAATGAGCTGAGAACCGAGACGTTGACGCCCAGCGGCGGCGCGTAGTTCGCCCCGCGGTGCATGGCCAACGTCTTGAGCGATACGAAACGACAGCAGGTCCTCGCCCTCGGCCGCCTCGGCTGGTCGCTGCGGCGCATCCAGGCTGCCACTGGGGTGCGCCGCGAGACAGCGAGCACGTACCTGACGGAAGCGGGGATCCCGATCCGTCCTCCAGGCCGCTGGGGCCGGACGGCAAAACCGGCCAACGAAGTGACCACCGACTCTGCGGCCGGCGAGACGGCTTCGGCGTCTTCAGAACCGGCCAACGAAGTGACCACCGACCTGGTCACGCCCGCGCCGGGGACGCGGAGTCACTGTGCACCGCACCGCGAACTGGTCGAAGAGGCGCTACGACGCGGACGGAACGCGGTCTCCATCTACCAGGAGCTCGTGGACCAGCACGGGTACGCGCACGGCTACGAGAGCGTGAAGCGGTACGTCCGCATGCTTCGCGGAGCGCGGCCCCGTGAGGCGCATCCGGTGATCGAGACCGCGCCGGGCGTTGAGGCGCAGGTCGACTACGGAGAGGGTCCGATGGTCCGGCACCCCGAAACGGGGAAGTACCGCCGCACGCGGCTTTTCCTGCTCACGCTCGGTTTCAGTCGTAAGTCGGTCCGGCTGCTGACGTGGAAGTCGAGCTCGGAAATCTGGGCGCGCCTGCACGAAGAGGCGTTTCGCCGGCTCGGTGGAGTGCCCCAGACCGTGGTGCTCGACAATCTTCGGGAAGGCGTGCTGACGCCGGATGTGTTCGACCCGGCGGTGAACCCGCTGTACCGGGACGTGCTCGCGCACTACGGCGTGGTCGCGCTCCCTTGCCGCGTCGGGCACCCCGACCGGAAGGGGAAGGTCGAATCGGGCATCGGCCACACGCAACGCACGCCGCTGCAGGGGATGCGGTTTGAGACCCTTGAAGCCGCCCAGGAGCACCTCGACAGGTGGGACGCGCGGTGGGCGGACACGCGGATCCACGGCACCACGAAGCGGCAGGTGGCGACGATGTATGCGGAGGAGCGGCCGCATCTGCGGGAGCTTCCTGCGGAGCCCTTTCGGTACTACCGCTTCGGCACGAGGAAGGTGCACCTCGATGGATGCGTCGAGGTCGAAGGCGCGTACTACATGGCACCGCCCGGCCACATCGGTCGCAGCGTGCGCGTGCAGTGGGACGCGCTTCACGTGCGGCTGCTCGATGACCGCACGGGACAACTGCTGCGCGAGCATCTGGTGCAGAAGCGCGGGCAGTACCGGGCCGCTCCCGAAGACCGCCCCGCGAAGACGCCGCGGCAGACCGCCGAGGTCCTGGCGCGCGCGAGCCGAGCGGGTCCATCCATCGGCATCCTCTGCCAGGAAGAGCATCGACGATGCCCACTGAGCGGCGTCCGCCGCGCGCTCGGGGTGCTCGCCCTCGCACGGAAGTACGGCGTCGCCACCGTGGACGAGGCGTGCGCGGCGGCGCTCGAGCTCGGCCACCCAAGCTACCGCTTCGTGCGCCGCTACGTGGAACGGCGCACGTCCCCGGCGCTGACGCTGAAGCAGGTGGATGAGCTCATCCGCCCGCTCACTCACTACCGGGACCTCATCCACCGAATGACGAATGGAGACACCTGATGAACCTCGTCGAACTACGCCGCAGCCTCACCACCCTCCGGCTCGGAGGAATGGCCCAGACCATCGAAACCCGCATCCTCCAGGCGCAGAGCGAGAAGCTCGCGCCGATCGACTTCATCTCCGTGCTGGTCGCCGACGAACTCACGCGCAGAAGCGATCGCTTCATCGATCGCCGCGTGAAGCAGGCGCAGTTTCGGGACCCGAGCAAGACGCTCGACAGCTTCGATTTCGACTTCAACAAGAAGATGAATCGGAGGCAGGTCTTCGAACTCGCCACCGGCCAATTCGTCGACAGGCACGAGGACGCGCTCTTTCTCGGACCGCCGGGCACCGGCAAGAGCCATGTCGCGCAAGCGATCGGTCGCGCCGTCATCCAGGCGCAGGGTCACCGAGTGCTGTATCGCGAGACGCACCACCTGCTCGAAGAACTGGCCGCCGCGGCCGTTACGGGTGACCGGCAGGAGGTCGTCGATCGCCTCGCCACCGCGCCTCTCCTCATCATCGATGACCTCGGAATGCGGAAGCTCCCGGCAACTGCCGCTGAGGATCTCCTCGAACTCGTCATGCGCCGTTATGAGCGCGCGAGCACGATCATCACCTCGAATCGGCCGGTCGAAGACTGGGGCAAGCTCCTCGGCGACACGGCCGCGGTCGCAGCGATGCTCGATCGCCTTCTCCACCACGCCCACGTCATCAAGTTTGGCCCGCGCAGCTGGCGCACGAAGACGCTCGACTTGAAGTCAGGCGACGCTGCGGAGTAATTCCACCCTGTCTCGGTCCTACGCTCGTTGGCCGGTTTTCAGGTGACCGCGTATGGCCGGATTTGAAGTGACCGCTGAGGAGCACGAGCTGCGGCGCCGACGGCTGCCGAGCCCTCGGCCCCTGACCGGAGCCACCCATTCTGCACAACGGTACGCAGCCCGCGGGCGCTCGTTGACGGCTGCCCAGTACTCGGCAAAGGTCACTCCGCCGCTCGCAGCGGCATCAACCCGCTGCTTGAGTCGTACACCGAAATTCCGACACCCTCCCAAGCAGGGTGCTGGCCTTCATCTCCAACTTCCACACCGTCCGCCGCATCCTCAGCCACATTCAGCTTCCTTCAGTCACCTCACCGCTTCCATCCGCCACTGACCCGCCTCAGCTCTCCTTCATCCCTCTCGAGTGCGCCTGAGATGCCCACGGGCTTCACTCGCTCGGGCATGCGTCTGCACCGAACTCCGCGATGACGCTCTCCGGCAGCCTCGAATCCCCTTCACAACGCCCGCACTCCCCCATCCGAACCCAAATTCATGGCCCGATGCTGCACTCCGCGTGTCTGCACCGCGGTTGTTCGCCTTATCGACTCCACCCTGATCAACGAGATGAAGCGGGACGGGATGCTCGGCAACGTGGGCCGCATCCTCTGCATCCGGGACCAGAAGGCGCTCCGGAAGATCGCCTCGCGCGAGAAGTAGACACCGTCCGAGTTCGCGGCAGCACCGAAGGCCTCTCCCGGATCGCAAACCGGGGGCGGGGCTTTCGTTTCGATGGATACCCGGTTCACGCTCCGGCTTGCAGAGCCTTGCGAAGATTGAACTTGGCCAGGGCGAGCATGAGCTTCACGAAGTCCACCGGCTTCGTCATAAAGTGACTTCCACCGACTTCAAGCAACTCCTGCTCGCTGTAGCGGTTTCCATAGGCCGTCACGAACAGGATCGGGGTGTCCACCGCCGCAATACCTGCTGCGTAGGCGGGACGCTGGTGGGATGGCAGCGTCCCCCGGAACAGCCGCGTGAGCTGGATTCCATCCAGCGTCGCTCCCTTCAACTGAATATCCATCAAGATGGCGTAGAGGTCGTTGGACTGGTGCCTGACGATCTCGCAAGCCTCTCTGTCGTTTCTGGCCCACAGGAGCTTGAACCGCTCGCGCAGCCGGAGTTCGGTGACTTCCCAATTCTCCGACTCGTCCTCTACGTACAGCACCGTTCGCAGCGGAGTCGTATCCGCATTCTTGATTCGAGCCGGTTGCGTCGGGTGGATCTTCTTCAATTCGCCTGCTCCCCAAAGTGGGTTCCGGGCTGATTCTGGGCCGAATCGACCGCCGACTCGGGGCGCCCGTTCCTGTTTTCCTGCAACAGCTCCCTGACCTTGGCCTGGAGCGCGGGACCATTCCACGGCTTGGCCATCCAGTGAGCGCCGAGCGAACGCACCAGGCCTTCATTGGCGTCGTAGGCGCTCAAGACCAGCACCGGGATGTCCTTCGTATCGCTGCAGCTTCGCAGCTCGCGCAGCAGGTCCAGCCCACTCTGCCGGGGCATCATGACGTCGAGGAGCAGGACGTCTGGCCGGAGCTCGCTCATCACCTGCGCCAGCTTTCGCGGATCGGTGATTCCTACGATTCGAGGTTTCAGGGGCCGCAGGGCCAACCGAATCGTCTCGATTGCCAGCGGCTCGTCGTCCAATACAACCAGCCTGGGCTGCGCGGCGCTCGACGCCACCGGTTTGAGGGGCGAATCGACTTTCACGGCTTCCCCGCGCTCCATGGGGAAGCGAACGAAGAAGTGCGTTCCCTCGCCCAGCTTGCTCTTCAGCCACATCTCCCCGTGGTGAAGCGCGACCAAATTCTTGGCGATGGAGAGTCCCAGCCCGGTACCACCTGCCTTCCGGGTATGGCTGCCATCGACCTGTTGGAAGGCATCGAAGATCAGCTCCTGGTGCTCTGCCGCAATTCCGATTCCGTGGTCGCGAACTCCGAACACCAACGAGTCCTGGTCTTCTTCGACCGACAGCTCGATCACCCCATCATCGGGCGAGAACTTGATGGCATTCCCCACCAGGTTGATGAAGATCTGCGTCCATTTCACCGGATCCGCCTGAAACGTCAGCGAAGGGTCGATTGTTTTCGGAGTAATCAGCTTGATCCTTCGTTTGGACGCAACGGGCTCGAGTGTGGCGATGAGCTCCTGGACGAGGGCCGCAGCCGAGACCTGCTCCCAGTCGAGCACCATCTTCCCAGCGCCCAGTTTGCTGAAGTCGAGCACGTCATTGATGATGCGGAGGAGGTGCGTTCCCGACCTCTGAATCAGTCGAAGGTTCTTCGCCAACTCCTCCTCGTGCCCACTGACCGACAGGCGAGTCTCCATCTCGAGCGCGCCGACCGCGTGGCACTCCGGACACTCCGTGTCTCGCCCCGCGGACTCTCCGGGTTCGCACTCGAACTCTGATGCGCACCCATTGCACCGGGCGATCTCCCGACGGACAAAGAACTCGAGCAGACCATCTGGGATGTTGACGATGGAGTTCAGCGGCGTCCGGAGTTCGTGAGAGATGTTGGCCACGAACTCATCCTTGAGTCGGGCAGCCTCATGCGCCTGTTGCAGGGCTGCGGCGAGCTCGGCGTTGCTCTGAGACAGCGAGGTGGACAGCTCCTTCAATGAACGAC
This sequence comes from Myxococcaceae bacterium, assembly GCA_049589315.1. Taxonomy (GTDB): domain Bacteria; phylum Myxococcota; class Myxococcia; order Myxococcales; family Myxococcaceae; genus JBAWAM01. Next base: position 2,823 of record JBAWAM010000070.1, on the reverse strand, counting down.
GATCGCTCTCAAGTGCCCGATAAAACTCGGCGTTGTCGATCGCTGACGAGGCCTGGCTGGCCAGGTTTGCCAGCCCGATGATGAACTCGCTCTCCTCCTCCACCCGGCTGTGGCTCGAACGCTTCCTGGTGGTGTTGCCGGCGATGAGGATGGCCTGTAGCTCTCGGCCCAGCCCAAACACCACCAGGTCGTCCATCAGGGTTGCGGCGCGAAGTGCGTCTAATCTCGGATCCCTGGACTCGGCGGTACACAGCCAGAGCTTGGCTGCGGTATTGGAAGCATCCGGGACCAGCTCCGACCGTTTCAGCACCAGTGTGTCGATGTGGCGTCTTGCGTCCGGCTCGAAAAAACCATCAAAAGCGCGACAGCGATATTCACCTTCGACTCGAACCAGAATGATGCAACGCTCGAAGTTCAAGTCGTAGATGATGAATCGCTTGCAGATCTCGATGATCGCTTCGATGTCGTGCGTCGCGTTGAAACGCTGACCGACTTCGGAGAGGCTCCGGTAGAGCTTGATCTGGGTGTCGAGCTGCTCCTGGTAATGGTAGGCCGCGCGCTCCGCCCTCACCAGTCCCTTGACCTGCTCCGCGAGCTGCTGATTCTCCAGTTCCAGCTTCTCGAGCCGGGCGGTGTGTACTTCCGGCGTGGCCGAGTCTTCCATCTCGATGGCCTCCGATGTTGTCCGAGGTGACCGGGTTCGCGACTGCCGAGCGGGGTCCCGGCAGATCAATACAGGACGGAGAGAACGAGAGTGTAGTTGTGGAAGGCGTTGGTTTGGCCGACGGGGCCGATCTCTCCAAACGTATGTGCCCCCATCCACGGCGTGCTCGAGCCGATGCCGGCCTGCAGCCTCGTGAGCATGGCGAGCTTCTCTTGATCACGGAAAAGTGCCTTTCCGCGACCCGCACAGTCGAACTGGAAGACCATCTTGGGTTTCGCGTCCCCGAGTTGTGCCTTTATCTGCTGCACGACCTGATCGACGCCCTCCATGATGTGCTGCTTGTCGCGCCGGCTCAGCCAGAACTTCTGCCCAGCCACGACGTTGGTGGGCAGAGAAATGGACTTCGACGCATCGTCCTTTGAGGGCACGAAGCGAATGACGTAATCGTCGTGCCTCTCCCGGAGCCCACTGGGAGCCTCGAACGCGAGACACAGATTGAGGACCGCTTCCTTGGTCCAATTCTCCATTTCGCTTCCCGTGAGGTACTCCTTGAAGACGTCCAGCGCCGGCTTGCCGTCAATTTCGAGGATCGTGTTTCCCTGCGCCCGGGTGATCGTACGAGCGGTTCCAAAAGGGCGGTTACCGCTGTTGATCGCGGTGGCCAGCCGGACATCGCCGGAGAGGAGAACGCAGGCCACCCCATCCTGGACGACCTGATCGTCGCTGTACTGAAAGGTCGCTCGGAACTCGAAGGCGTCGCCGGCAAGCCCGCCGAGCATCGGCAGGAATTTGTCGTGCTTGATGGTCTTCTGGAATCCCTCGAGCAAGAGATCCCAGTTGACGGTCATTCCATCAGCCATCACGAATACGCCGACCGCATCCTGCCCGACTTGCGGCTGGAGCGCTTCAGCCATGCGCCTTCCCACGCTCTCGGAGTCCTGCTTGAGCCCTGTCACCAGCGCATTTCGGAAGCGCATCTCGTCGGACTTGATGACCGTGACGCCCACCGCGTAATTCGACTCGTCGGTCAGTCCGTTGGTGATCACGCCTTCCATCGAGCATCCAGCCAGGGGCGCTCTTCCCGTGGTTTCGCGAACCGCCGAGAGCACCGCTTCCTGGGGATGTCCCGCGGTCGCGAAGAGAAACACGAAGTCCGGCTTTTCAATGCCGGCGCGCTGGAGTGCCTGTCGAGCCGCTTCCTGCCCTGCCACCACAGGATCTCGAGTGTTGCTGAAGCCGACGCCGAAGTGAGTGCCCACGTATGCTCCCCCTGAAACTTTAAGTTGGCGGCGAGACTGTACTCTGGTGAACAGCCCGAGTCACCTCCCTCAATTTGAGGGCCAGAAGCCTCGCGAAGTACGGCGTGCGCGATCACAAACCCGACCTACGAGCGGAACAGGTCCAGACAGCGCCCGGGATTTGCTCGAGACACTTCTCTACAGGCAGACGCCCCAGCCGCCGGGCTGCGAGATGCACTGGCCCTGCTGACCGTTGCCGCAGTAGCCGACACTCCAGGTGCCATCCGCCTGGCAGAATTCGTACTCGCCGAACTTCTGAGTGCAGCGGAACATCCCCGGGTAGAGGCCTACGTTCCTGTCGTCGCAGTCGTTGGAGAGAGAGGAGTAGCCGCTGGTTCCGGCACACACGCCTGGTGGGACGGGAGGGGGGAGCTGACTGAGTCGAAGCCGGTGCGGGGGATTGCGCCGGCGGAGCAGCGGGAGGAGGCGTCGGCACCACCCTGGCGCGCAGCTTGGAGTTGGGCGCGAACACTCCGTGGAACCTGGTGAGGTTGAACCTGGGTGGAGGGACGAGGGCGGCGAGCTTTCGGACGAGCTGGAGGGGGGAGTGGAGGAGGTGGGTGGAGCCGTCAGGGGGGGGGCGCTTCATGCGCCAGGCGAGTTTCCCGTGGTCGCGCAGGGAGAGCCGCTCGAGGGAGAGAGGCCCGCGGTGCAGAGCGCGGCGTTTCGCGCCAGGGCCCAGCGAAGCCGGATGGGGAGTGACAGCGTCCACTGTCGGTACGGCCCGCGGGGACGTACGTGGTCTACGAGATGGGCGGCGACGTCGCTGGCGCGTCGGGCGCAGCACGAGGGACAAACACCGCGACGCTTGCAGGAGAACGCGACAAGGAGCTCGTCGCCGCATCCGGTGCAGCGGACGCG
>JBAWAM010000069.1:0-4153 GCA_049589315.1 Myxococcaceae bacterium | reverse complement strand
GGCCTCGACCGCACGGGCGGTAAGGTCACGGGCTGGGTGGCGCGATGACCTGGGCGGTGCTGTAGCCCACCGCGTACACGACGGCAGACGGGTCGCTCTCCTGGTTTCCCACGGCGTTCTGCGGGGTCCATGCGCCGACGGCGAGCAGGCGCCCGTCCTTCGAGAAACGCGCGCGCCGGATCGACCAGCCGAACTTCTCGGTCAGCGCGGGCTGCTCCTCGGTCTCGTGCATCACGAAGAGCTTCTTGTCCCAGCCGCCACTCGCGAGGGTCTCTCCGTCCGGGCTGATCGCCACGGTCGACACGACGCCGAGGTGTGGGGTCCAGCGCTTCACCACGCTCCCGCTCTCGACCTCGACGATGGCCGCGAAGTCGCCGGCGTTGAATGGCGCAGCCTCGCCCCGCTTCTCGCGTTGGTAGACCTCTCGATTGCGCTCGGCCTTCTCGAACGAGAACGCCACGCCGAGTCGCTTCCCTGCGCGGTCGATCGACAGGTCGTTCACGTACGAATCGAACCGGTGGCGCTTCACCTCGCGGAGGGTCAGCACGCTCGGCAGGTTCGTCGGCGCGGTCTTCTCCTTCGGGGTGAGCACGAGCTCGCCCGTACCTTCATCCACGCGGAAGTCGAAGCGTTCGAGCACGGGCGCACCCAGCACGCCGTGCACGTCGGCCGGCAGGCACGCGTCGCAGATCGTGACGTCGATGCCCGGTACCTGGAGGTACTTGAGGGTCAGGGTCCGGTTCCGGGCGATCCGCGCGGAATGACCGCCCACCATCACGGTCTCGGTGAGGAGCGACGGCTCGATCCCTGCCTGCTTCGCCAGCTTCTCGCCGATGATCACCCGCGGTTGGGCGGCGTCGAACGCAAACGCGCCCATGCCGCGCTCGAAGCCCACCCGCACGACGCGCACGTTGCCCACGGCACCGATCACCAGTCGAACCTCGTCGATGGGAAGCGGTGCCTTCACGGTCTCGAACACGGCGATGCTCTTGTCCCATCCGCCGGAGACGAGCAGTCCCTCCGAAGTGGTCGCGATGGCGCGAACTTCGTCGGTGTGCGCCCTCACGTCCGAGATCCAGGCGAGCTCGGGGGCGCTGTACACGGTGAGCATCCCCCGCGCGCTCCCAACGACGAGGTGCGCGCCATCCGGCAGGAACGCGAGCGCGACCAGCGGCTCCTCGGCGTACGTCTCAGCCAGGAGCTTTCCATCGGCCGAGCCGAAGAGTCGGACGGCGCCATCGCGCCCCGCGGTGGCCACGTGGGTGCCGTCCGGCGAGAACGCCACGGCCTCGACGTCGAACTCGTAGGGGTTCGTGGCCACGTCGATCACCGCCGCGGCAGGCGACCCGAGCGTCCACACGCTCAAGTTGAACGTCTTCCCTGCAAGTCGCGTGAACGCTGCGCGCGTGCCGGTCTCGTCCAGGCCGATGCTGTAGACGAAGTCCTTGTTGTCCAACACGGACGGCTGCTCGAGCGCGACCACCCGACCGGTGATGTATCCGCCGGGGACCTCGCGGACGCTGGCATCGAGCCCACCGACGGTCTTCACGTGCGCACAGCCAACCCACAGCATCGCCACGGCGAACAGCGCGTGCAGTCTCATATGTGGTTCGCTCAGGTGCCGCTGAGCTTCGCAGCGGGATCGATCTCCTTCACGCCCTTCTGCTCGATCGTGAGGAGGAAGAGCTGCTTCACGCCCTCGCGGCGATCGTCGAACGACGTCCTGCCGGTCGCACCGTCGAAGTCCTTCACGTTCGCGAGCTGCTCGCGGAACGCCGCCCGGCTCTGGGCCTGTCCCTGCTCGACCACGCGGCGGATCATCCCCGCGGCGTCATAGCCGGTCGCCTCGAGGAGGCCGGGATCGCGGTCCTTGTACGTGTCGCGCCACTGCCGCACGAAGCGCCTGGTACCGGGGCGCTCGGAGTCGATGAAGAAGCCGTCCACGTACACGGAGCAGGTGACGAACTTGCCGCCGCGCTCGATCAGCTCGGGCAGCCCGGTCCGCCCCTTCGGCGAGCTCCACCCGTTGGTCCCGAGCAGGGTCACGGTCTTGAGATCCTCGCGCCCGGTGGTCTTGCGGATCTTCTCGAGGTCGCGCGGATCGCACGCGTTGGTGATGATGTCCTCCACAGCCAGCGCGGGCGCCACGAGCCCGACCTGCCGCCAGTCGTCGGGGATGAACAGGGCGTCGAAGTCGACGATCGGCTGGAGCTGCGAGCGGAGCTTTTCGATCGCCTTGCGCTTGCGGAAGGAGTCCTGCTTGCTCGCGTGGATCTGACGAACGCCCTCGAGGTAGTCGTGCCGGTCCTCGAGGTAGTAGCGGCCGACCAGCTTCTTCGCCTCCTCGGTGAAGGTGGTCTGGTCGTGGTCGTAGCCCTCCGCGGCGCGCATGGTGCCGCCGCGCTTCTCGAGCTGGCTCCAGAACTCGTTCGTGAGCTCCACGCCGTACGCCTTGTTCGGGAAGAGCACGCCGAAGTTCTTGTAGCCCAGCGTCTCGGTCGCGTAGCGGGCCAGGGCCTCTGCCTGCGCCGAGTTGGTCAGCATGTTCCGGAATACCCACGGGCCGAGCTCGGTGATCCCCTCCTGACGGGTCAGGGTCAGGATGGGGATCTGCAGCTCTTCGGCCATCAGCGCCGCGCGCTGCGTGTCCTCGCCCATGAGCGGCCCGATGATCGCGATGGCGCCGTCCTCGAAGACCAGCTCCTCCACCGCCTTGCCGGCCTCCATCACCTCGCCCTTCGAGTCCTTCACCACGAGCTCGATGTCGCTGCCCTGCAGCGCGAGCTGGATGCCTCGAAGCACGGCGTCGCCCCACAGCTTGTAGCGGCCGCTCATCGGCAGGATGACGCCGACGGTCTTCGCACGCGACTCACCCCGGCGCTGGGCGCGCGCCCACATCTCGCGGGCCTCGATGGCGTAGGGGTGGTTCGGCGCGTTGCGCAGGAAGACCTCGAGGGTCTCGTTCAGCCGGGTCCAGTCGCGCAGGTGGTAATAGATGCGCGCGAGCTTGAACGTCAGCACCGGCCATGCGGGATGCGCCGGCGAGAGCTCTTCGGCCACCCGCGCCACCTCGACGAACGGGACCTGCCCTTCGACCAGCGCCACGACGCGGTCGAGCGCGGCCTGCTTCTCCTCGGGCGTGGCCGCGTCCTCGACGCGCTGAACGGCGATGCGGAGCGCTTCGCCGAAGAGCTGGCCTTCCGCCGCGGCGCGCTGGGCCGCCGCCAGCGCCTGCTGCTGCTCGACGCCCTGCGACCGCTGCGCGAGCGAGTTCAGCGTCTGGTACGCGTCGCGATGCGCGCCCAGCTCCAGCGCGGACAGGCCGGACTTCAGGCGCGCGTCGTTCGCCTTCTCGTGGAGCGGGTTCTCGAAGAGCAGCTCGTTCATGACGCGACGAGCGTTCTCGTAGTCGCCCTCCTCGAAGTACAGGACGCCGGCCCGGTAGAGCGCATCCTGTCCGGCGATGCTCATCGGGTACGTCTTGCGTACGGCGAGGTAGGCCTCGATCGCGGCCTCCTTCTGCCCCTGGTCCGCGACCTGGATCGCGTCCTGGAGGGCGGCGTCGGCCTGGGGATCCGGCTTCGCCTCGAACTTCGGCTGCTCGGCTTCTTCGACGCCGCCGTTGAAGGGATCAGCGCTGACCCGCTTCGGCGGACAACCGAGGAGGGCCACGGCGAGTAGGAGAGGGAGGACTGCGCGCATGTGATCTCCATAGCAGATGTGTGCGTGCGGCCGAACGCGGCTTTTCACCCACGGGAAGGTCGCCGCTGCAAGGAACGAGCAAGCGCGGAAAGCTGGCGCCTGTTCTGCTTCCGGCGTAGGTGAGCCGCATGGCTGCACCCGCCCCCGTCTGCGTCTGCGCCGACGCGACCGAGTCCTCCGGCTACGAGCGTGCGCTCGGCACCGAGCGAGCGGACCTGCTCTTGACCGACCCGCCGTATTGCTTGCTGACGCGACGACGCAAGGGCGGCGACCTCCGCGACCCGCGCGCCCACAAGAAGATCGATCGCGATCCGGTGGTCCGCTTCGAGTCCGTCCGCGACTACCGGGTCTTCACGGAGGCGTGGCTGCCGAAGGCGGTGGCGTCGGTGAAGGAAGGCGCCCCTCTCGTCATCTGGACGAACCTGCTCGGGAAGGAGCCGATCCTCCGCGC
>JBAWAM010000068.1:0-5271 GCA_049589315.1 Myxococcaceae bacterium | reverse complement strand
CGCCTGACCGTCGATGTCCAGGGTGAGGCCCAGGGCGGAGGGGCTGGCCGCGCCAATCACCGGACTGCCGGCGGCGGGGCGCATCAAGCCATCCTCCGCGCGCTCCAGCCGGGGGTCGGCCTGGACGAAGGCATCGGACGGCATGTCACCGGGCGAGGCCGCACCCCACAGCACGTTGCCGGCCGCGGTGAAGCCCTCCGGCGCGAGCGCGAAGTCCACCAGCTTGCCTGCGTCGCCCACGATGAGGTTGTTCTCGACGCGCAGATCCCGGGGCGGGAGGGGACGCGACGAGCTCGTCGAGCCGATCACCAGGTGCGTCGGATTGTTGCCCACCAGGGTGTTGTGGGCGACGGTCACGCGGGTGGCCACACTGCAGTCGGCGCCATCGCCGGTGTCCGCCTCGGTGCAGCCGCTGTTGAGGATGAGCGTCCCCTGTGCGCCCGTGCCGGTGCTGCCCTCGATGTAGTTGTTGGTGATGACGTGGTCGTGCCCGTACACGCGCATGCCGCCCGCGTTGTTGAGGATGAAGTTGCCATCCACCACCGCCTTGTTTCCGTGACGCAGCACCAGCGAACCCTTGTTGTTGCGCAGGGTGTTGCCGCGGAAGACGTTCTCACCGCTCTTGTTGGAGATGACCTCGGGATCGCCGTTGCACTCCTCGAAGAGGTTCGCCTCCACTACCGTGTGTGCGCTGAGCACGCCCCGCTTGCTGTCGCCGATCCGCAGGCACTCGCCGCCCTCCGTGCCGTCGATGGTCAGCTTGTGGAAGTAGTTGTGGTCGATGCGGTCATGCTGCGAGATGCCCAGGCCGCCGTCCGGCGCGTCGCCATACACGGCGAAGAAGACGTTGGTGCTGGTCTTGTCGTGGAAATAGTTGTGGTCGATGCGGTTGTAGCCGCTGCCCGCTCCCTCCAGCCGCAGCCACGTGCTGTTCGCCGTCGGGTCCTGGAGGGCGAGCTCGTTCCGGGTGAAGCGGACGTGGGTCGAGCCGAGAATCTCCAGCGCGACGCCCTCCTCTTCCACGCCGTGCGTCAGCTTGAAGCCGCGCAGGATGACGTGGGAGGCGCCCTCCACGAGGAAGCTCGAGGAGCCGCCGATGGTCGCCCCACCCACCGTCTGGGCGGTGATGACGATGGGGTCCTCTTCCGTCCCCTGGACCGACACCAGGATGGGCGTGTCATTGGTGTAGGTGCCGTCCGCGAGCTCGATGCGGTCGCCCGGGACTGCCTCCGCGATCAGGGTCCGCAGCTCGTCGAGGCTGCTCGCGGTGAGCGTCCGCTTCGGGGTGGGCAGGACATCTGCCTCCTCAGCGGGCTCCTCGGTCGGGTCCGGAGTCGTCCCCGGGTCGGTCGTGCCGGGGTCGGTCGTCTCGGGAGGAGGCTTGGTGCCCGTGGTGCCATCCGGGATGCCGGTGAGGGGCGGGTTGCTCGGGTTGCCGGGCTCAGACGCGCTGTTGTCTGGGGTGGACCCACCCGGGGAGGTTCCATCGTTGATCCCGCCACTGCCGCAGGCTGCGGTGAACAGAAGCGAGAAGGTTGCTACGGCGCAAGCCAGTTGAAGTTTCTGCAAACGTCGTTTCCTCCAGCGGGCCCTGCGCGAGGCCTCCGGCTACCCCCGGGACAGGAATCCAGGGCGCAGCAGAGACACCCGCTCGACGGGTCCCGCTTCCTTGTTTGAGTGAGAGCCCCATCCGCCACGCCAGGAGCGCGAGAGATGAGCCTTGTGACGCACTTCGAACGCCCGCGCGCTGCTGACATTCCGACTCCGCCGCCCCCCACCTCCAACGCTCCCTCCGGCAGGAGGCGAGCTACCTGCCGTGGCTGCTCGCCTCGCCAGGGCGCGTGGGGGCCGAGTCGTCGGATGCAAGCTCGTCCAACCGTTGCGCGGCTCGTGGCTTTCCAACCGAGGCGACGTGCCGGCCCGCAGTGCCGCGCGATGGGCATCTTCAAGACATGCGCGGCTCGAATCCCTTCCAGTTCGCGATCTTCCTGATCACCGTCGCGGTGGGCGCGTTGATCGCCGTCACCATCGGACCGGTTGCTGGACCGGTCGGGTCACTGTCCGTGCTCGCCGCGGGTGTCGTCGCGGGTTGGGTCATCGCGAGCGCCATCCGGATCGTCCGTCAGTGGGAGCACGCGGTCGTGCTTCGGCTCGGCAAGTTCCACGGCCTCCGAGGTCCCGGGCTGTTCGTCATCTTCCCGGTGGTCGACGCGGTGGCGATCGTGATTGACCGGCGCACCATCACCAGCCCCTTCCGCGCGGAGAAGACCCTCACGCTCGACACCGTGCCGGTGGACGTGGACGCGGTGCTGTTCTGGCGCGTGGTCGACACCACCCGCGCGGCGTTGGAGGTGGAGAGCTACACGTCCGCGGTGCAATGGAGCTCGCAGACCGCCCTGCGCGACGTGATCGGACGGTCGACGTTGGCGCAGCTTCTCAGCGAGCGGCGCACCCTGGACGAGCAGATGCGGCAGATCATCGACGCGCGCACCGGTCCGTGGGGAATCAAGGTCGGGTCCGTGGAGATCCGCGACGTGAAGATTCCCCTCGAGCTGCAGTCGGCGATGTCGCGGCAGGCGCAGGCCGAGCGCGAGCGACAGGCGCGCGTGATCCTCGCGCAATCCGAGGTGCAGATCGCCCAGCGCTTCGCCGAGGCCGCCGCGCAGTACACGCAGAACCCCACCGCCCTGCACCTGCGCGCCATGAACATGCTCTACGAAGGGCTGAAGGAGCGGGGGGCGCTGATGATCGTCCCCTCGTCCGCGCTCGACAGCATGAGCCTGGGCGGACTGAGCGGATTGGCGGCGCTGGGCCGCGAGAGGCAGGAGAGCTCGCCGCCGGCGCCCCCTCCGACGACGCACTGACCTCGGACCGGCTGCCGGCTGACGCCGTTCTCAGGGAAGGCAGGCGACGTAGTACGTGACCGCCGTCGTCTCGCCGGGGCCGGGCGCCGACGCGGGTGCGAACACGATCGCGTTCGAGACGGGATCGTAGCTCCACTGGGTCGCCCCGACGGTGGTCTGCGGCAGGTTGACCCCGTTGACCGTCACCGTGATCGGCTGCGCCGTATCCGGCACGCTGGTGAGGTGGAAGGTGGTGCGGAAGCCGAAGGCCGACTTCCCCAGGCCCTGCAGGCTCGTCGCCCAATCCGGGGTGCAGATCTCCTCGAGGATGCCGTGGGTCTGCTGCACCACGGCCGCCAGCGTGCCGTCGTCCGGGCCCGAGTCATACGCGCAGGTCGGGGCCGGGAACGGATTGAACCCGGCGATCGCATTGAAGGTGAACATGTTCGCCCGGTTGAAGCCTTTGATGTTGAGGAACGAGTTCACGTAGTAGGTCGACGGCTTTCCGCTCTGGTCCCTCGCGTCCGTCACCAGCACTACCGCCAGGTTCGCATCCGGCCGGATGAACCCGGCGTTCTCGCTGACGCTCAGGGGCGGCGTGAGCGCGCGCAGTGAGGGCTCGAGGCCCTGTTCGAGCCCGCTGCCGTCGATGCCCACGTTCACCTTGGCGCTGAACTTGTTCGCGACGTCCGGCGTGGTCGGCGTGAGGATCTGCGGGTTGTTCGCGTCGCCGACGAGCCGGCCCTTTGCGCCCTCCGGCTTGCCGGGAACGCCCGGAACCGTCGACGGGACCTCATCGTACATGTCGGTGGTGGTCACCCCGATCTGCCAATCCACGTTCGTGGTCTGGGCGTAGCTGATGAAGGACGCGAAGTTGTTGGCGAGGTTGAGCTGGTACGGAGTCATCGAGCACGAGTTGTCGATGGTGAAGAGCACGTCCGCCTTGGGCTTCTCGTCCTGGACGAAGGTGTCCGTGTTCATCCCCGTGGGCTCGCCGGTCCCTGCGAGCGTGACCAGGTAGTTCACGTTCATTCCGTCCTGGAGCACCCCCACGCCGATCACCCCGGAGTCCTGGCCGAGGTCGAGCGGCTTGTACTTCGCCTGGAAGTTCACCGGATTCGTCCCCGCCTGCAGGAGCAGGCCGTTCGCCGGAAGGGCCGGGACCTGGGCGAGGTGGAACTCCGGGCTGCCCGGTTGCAGGCCGGCGCCGTCCAGCAGCGTGATGCTCTGTAGCGTCAAGGACTGTGGGCAGATGTTGTAGATGGCGAAGGTCCGCGTCGACGAGCTGCAGCCGGGCTTCACCGCGCCGAAGTCGAGGTGCGCCGGGGCAATCGTGAGACAGGCGCGACCGACCTGGGTCTCCAGCGGCACCGTGCCCGACGGGTTGGTCGGCGTCGAAGCGGAGTACTGCAGCATTCCATTGAGCGCGACGATCGCGGAAGGCACCGTTCCCTGCGGAAACACCCGGACCAGGACCTGGAACGCCTCTCCGGGGCCGAGCTCCTTCGACGGGACGTCACCATCGGGCATCGAATAGGACGGGTCGGTCCCCGGCGCGAGACCCACGCCCGAGATGAGGCAGGTCTCGCCGGGCGCGCCGCCAAGATTCCTGAAGGTCACCGGGACGTCCCGGGAGGTGCCGGGCGACACCAGCCCGAAGCTCACCCGGGCGGGGCTGACGCTGTAGTTGCACGGGGGCAGCGCCATGGCGTCCGAGGTGATCTGGATCTTCGTCTCGGGCTCGTCGGGATCGTTCGAGAAGATCGTGAGCTCCGCCTCCTTGCGGCCCACCGACTTCGGGGTGAGCGTGACGACGAGCTCGACGATGTTGTTGCCCACCGTCGCTTCGAGGCCGACCGCGGGCTGGTACGACGGCGGAATGCCCACGGTGATTTCACCTTCTGCAGTCGTGGCGTTGAGCGGCTTGAGGACGACCTGTCCAAGCCGCAGGTTGCCGTCGGGGTTCCCGTCGGGGGGAGAGGTGCCCCGGTTCATCACCGTCAGCCGTCGCGTCACCGACCACGGCGGGTTCGAGGCGGCGAAGTACGCGGACTTCCCGAAGTTCAGCACCGGAGCTGGAACCACTTCGATGTCCGGTCCGCCGCCGTAGCAGGTGAGAGGGATCGCTCCCGTCGGCTGTCTCAGGATCGGTGTGCTGAAGGTGAGCTGTCCTGACCGCGCGCCGAGCCCGACCGGATTGCACACCACGGCCATCTGCCGCTCGCCGTTTCCCGGCACCACGAACGTGGTGGGGTCGCCGCCGGGTTCGCTCTTCACGGCGAAGTCGGAGGGGAGGGTGTTGGTGATGCCGAAGAGCTCCACGTCCGCATTCCCGCGGTTCTTGAAGGTGACGAACTTCACGGCCTCGGTGCCCGGGCTCACGTAGCGGAAGTCGAGTGACGCCGGCGCCCACTCGAGCACCTCGTCG
>JBAWAM010000067.1:0-5151 GCA_049589315.1 Myxococcaceae bacterium | reverse complement strand
GCGAGGTTCGAGTTCGCCTTGACCGAATAGCAGACCAGGTGCGGCCCGGCCGCGAACGCCTCGCGCAGCACCCGGATGTGCCGGGTCAGCGTGGCCCTCGCGTAGACATAGCTCGGAGTGCCGACCTCCCGCGCGATCTCCTCGAGCGGGAGGTCCTCCGCGTGGAGCACACCGCGGCGGTACTGGAAGTGGTTCATGGCGCCGCCCCCGCGTCCGGCGCAGGCGCGGAGGCGGGAGGAGGCTCGGGGGGCGGTCGGGGTGCACGAGGCGCCCCCTTCACGCCGCACCCGGCGGCCAGCAGCAACGCGGCGAACAACCACCCACCGATGCCGCGCATGCACACCTCCTAGTAGCGAATGCCCAGGATTCCGCGAACCGCCTGGGCCGTCTCCAGCGGCACGGGATCTACGCCCAGGTTGTTCAAACCCGCCTGCGGGAAGAGAATTCCATACTGGACCACGGCGATGAAGCCGTCCTCGGTCTCGTACTTTGCGCCTGCGTTGAGCTCGATCCCCAGCCAGGGGCTCGTCCCGGACGGCGTGGACTCCTGATAGACGGCGCTGGAGATGATGCCCTGTCCGAAGATGTCGAATCCTTCGGCCACGCTGTAGGTGACGCGCGGCTTGATGTAGGCGGTGTCCGTGATCCCCTGGAGAATCTCCCGGAACAGGATCATGTCCGGACGGTACGCCGGGTTGAAGCGGAAGTTGCGGAGCGCGCTGTCCGAGCAGCCCGTCGCACCGCACACGTACTGGGGCGCCTCGATCGGATTGCCCGCCGCATCCGTCCGTCCCGCGGACGGCCGAGCGGGGAAGTTGCCGAGCCCGGGCGCCTTGTCACCCGAAGCGAACCCGGCCTCGAGCTCGATCCTGAGCTTGCCCTCGAGCAGCCCGCGGTACTCCGCCTGCGCCAGGGCGCCGAACTGGACGACCTGCAGCTCCTGGTTGTTCGCCACGGTGTCGCCTACGTTGACCGCGCGGGCGTCGATATTCCCGAGGATGGCCGCGCCCTCGAACTCCAGGCGGAAGTCCTTCGTCTCGTACTTCGCCCACAGGTCGGGGATGTACAGGGTGGCCCGCCGGGGGACGTAGAACGTCGAAAGCTGATCTTCCGGGAAGCCGTTGGGGACGCCCTCCAGCTCGGGGTCATTGAAGCCCACCGCCTCCCTCGTCTGGGTGCGGTAGCTGAAGTGGATCCCGTAGTTGAAGACGCCGAGGTTGTTATCCAGCTTGGCGCGCCGCTGCTGCTCCGTGTCGCGCCGGGCGATGGCCAGCACCAGGCTGTGGTTGTCGTCGGTGTTGGACAGGTCGAATCCCTGCCCGCGATCGCCGAGAATCTGCGAGGTCGGCCCTTCGGCGTTGAACTCCAGCATCGGGGCGATGTACCAGCCGGTGAACGGCTCGGTGACGAACATGATCCGGTCCACCGAGTCGCCGAAGTCGCAGTCGAGGCAGTTGCCGTCGTTGTAGACCATGCCCATGCCCCAGTGCGCGCCCATGCGGCCGAAGCGCAGGATGCCCACGGGCGTGCTGACCTCACCGTACGCGCGTTTGACGAGGATCGAATCCTGGAGCGCGTTGAGCGCCGACTGCGGCGTCACCTGGCCGTGGTCGAACACGCCGAAGTCGAACCGCTGCGAGCGGGTGTTCGCGTAGCTCGGGTTCGAGCCGAGCACCACGTTGTCCAGCGCGTCGATGGTGGCGAGGATCCGGATCTCCTCCGACACGTTGATCGTCGGATCGACGCGGAAGCGCATGTTGGCGCCGGCGACCGTCCGTTCAGTTGCGCTGGTGGGCGGACGCGGGAACAGCAGGAAACCCGCCGGATCCGCCGCACGGTTCAGGTCGAACTTGTGGAACAGGTCCGGGCGAACCCGGAAGTACCCGTCCAGCTCGAGCAGCTCGAGCCGACGCGTCTGCTCGACGAACTCCTCCTCCCAGCCGCCCGCAGCCGACTGCGTCGCGAGCTGCGCGCGCATCTCCTGTCGGACCTCCTGCTTCGCCTCTTCGAGGCGTTGCTCGAGCTGCTTCTTCAACTCCTCGAGCTCCCCGGTGGTCGGGGCAGGTGGAGGAGCGGGAACCGGCTGCGCGGGCTGTTCAGGCTGAGGGGCCGAAGGCGGAGCCTCCGGAACCGTCTGGGCGGCGGCCGCAGCGGACGCTGCGAGCAGCGCCGCCAGGAGCAATCTGGCCATAGGGATGTTTCTCCAGGATGTCACAAGGCGCGGCACAAAAGCAGATGCGCCCAAGGTCGACAACCGTCATACGCGTCAATATGGCTTCTTCAATTGGCAGCCCGGGCAGAAGTGCGTGGTGCGGCCCGCCTGCGTGAACGACTTCACCGCCGTGCCGCAGCGCACGCAGGGCTTTCCTGAACGGCCGTAGACGAGGAACGGGTTCTCCCCGCCCTCCTCCACGTACTCGATCTCCTCGTCGTCGTCTTCGTGGTCCAGCGCGAACTGGATCGACTGGAGGATGCTCCGCGCGAGCCTCCTCCACTCCTCGGGCGCGAGCGTCCCCGGCTTGCGAGAAGGATGGATGCCCGCGCGGAACAGCGCCTCCGCAGCATGGATGTTCCCGAGCCCGGCGACGCGCGACTGGTCCATCAGCGCGACCTTGAGGTCCTGCCCCGATCGCTCGAGGCGATCGCGAAGCCGGGGGCCGGTGAGCCCGTCCTCCAGCGGATCGACGCCGAGCCCGCGCACGACCTCCAAAGTGGGCAACGCGTCGGCGGGGACGACCTCGATGCGCCCGAACATCCGGGGATCGCGGAAGTGGACCACCGTTCCATCTTCGAGAAACCAACGCGCCTTGGAGTATGGCTCCTGCTGTCCCTTCGGCCGGCGCACGAACTTGCCGGTCATCCCGAGGTGCGCGAGCACGCCCTGCCCCTGCTCGAAGGCCAGCAACAGATATTTGCCTCGGCGCTTCGCTGAGGTGAGGGCGCCGCGGATGCGCGAGAAGGCGGCCGGATCACTGCCGCGGAACGTGCGCGCCCCCGACTCGGCCTCGGCCCGCACCACCCGACGTCCCTCGAACCAGCGAAGGAGGCTGCGGCGCGCGAATTCGACCTCCGGTAGCTCCGGCATGGTGTTGGCTTCTCCTTTTCCTGTACTTGCCCGGCCGGGTGGCGGTCGAGCGGGAGGGCTTGCAGCCCGATTCTTCCGCTCCCGAACATGAATCCGTATTCAGGTTCAGGTCCACTTGCGTAATGTGCGCCAAAGTCGTTTCAATGCCCTGCCATGAAATTCCTAAAGGACATCGCCTCCGTACTGAACGTGACGGTACTCGTCGCGGGGCTGGGCTATTTCGTCGATCTCTTCGACATCACCCTCTTCGGTGTGGTGCGGATCGCGTCGCTGAAGGACCTCGGCATCACCGACCCGGATGAGCTCACCCGACACGGTGCGTTCATCTACAACGCCCAGTTCATCGGGATGATGCTGGGCGGGATCGTGTGGGGCGTGCTCGGTGACAAGCGCGGGCGCCTCTCGGTGATGTTCGGCTCCATCCTCCTCTACTCGCTCGCGAACATTG
The DNA here is from genome assembly GCA_049589315.1 of Myxococcaceae bacterium. Taxonomy (GTDB): domain Bacteria; phylum Myxococcota; class Myxococcia; order Myxococcales; family Myxococcaceae; genus JBAWAM01. Next base: position 1,618 of record JBAWAM010000067.1, on the reverse strand, counting down.
CCAACGCCTTCGCCTGGGACGTGACCAGCTACGCCGTCTTCCGCTTCATCGGCGGCTTCGGACTCGCCGGTGAGCTGGGCGCGGCGGTGACCCTCGTGGCGGAGTCGCTGCCCAAGGAGAAGCGCGGCTACGGCACGACCGTGGTCGCCACGCTGGGCATGCTCGGCATCGTGGCCGCAGCCTTCGTGGGCCAGAAGCTGCACTGGAAGACCGCCTACTTCTCGGGCGGCCTCATGGGCCTCGCGTTGCTCTTCGCCCGGTTCAAGGTCTCCGAATCCGAGATGTTCGCGAAGAAGCCGGATGCGTCCCGCGCCAACCCGCTGCTCCTGCTCCAGCGCGGACGGTTCTTCAAATACATCTCCTGCATCCTCATCGGCATTCCCGTCTACTTCACCACGGGCGTGCTCTTCACCTTCGCGCCCGAGCTGACCTCCGGCCTCAACGTGCAGGGCACGGTGAGCGCGGGCAACGCCATCCTCTTCGGTTCCATCGGTCTGACGGTGGGTGACCTCCTGTCAGGTCTGTTAAGCCAGTGGCTGCGCAGCCGTCGCAAGGCTGTTGGGCTCAGCCTGCTCCTGGGGCTCGCGCTGATGTTCGTGTACGGCCTGACGCCGGGACTCACCAGCACCATGGTGTACGTCATCAGCTTCCTGATCGGCATCACGGTGGGCTACTGGGCCGTGCTGGTGACGATGTCGGCCGAGCAGTTCGGCACGAACATCCGCGCCACCGTCGCCACGACCGTCCCCAACTTCGTTCGTGGCTCGGCGACCCTCGCAGTGAGCGGCTTCATCGCGCTGAAGGGTCACATGCCTGTCGCGACTGCGGCAATGACCGTGGGGACCATCTGCTTCGGCCTGGCGCTGCTCGCCCTCACCCGAATCGATGAGACGTTCAGCCGCGACCTCGACTACGAGGAGAACTCGGCGGGCACTTCGCACGCGGCCGCGGGCCAGGGCGCGGCGAACACCACCACGTAGGTTCATGCTTCGTGTTGCCCGGTTGCGCTGGCGACATGAACGCCAGCGCAACCGTGGCCGTGCCGAATTTCACGACCATAGCCGACAAGGGCCAGCCGGCCCGTCCCGTCTCGAAGTCTGACGCGAAAGGAGCTCCCCGATCAGGACGGGCGTGCGCTCCAGCGGATGGGGAGCCGGGCGGAGGAGCGGTCGGGCAGCATCACGTGTGGGTCGATCGCACCGTTCACGCCCAGCACGTCCCAGGCGTAGCTCAGGGTGCCTTCCCAGGCGGTGAAGACCACGTCGAGGGTCGGCGCCGCATGGTGCACGACGAGCTCACCGGAGGATTCGCTCGTCGGGGTCCAGCTGAACCGGGTCCCGTTCAATGCCGGTCCGGCGATCGTGTTCATGTCCGAGAACACGGATGAAGGATCCGATCCCATCAGCTTTATCGCACCCTGGATCAGGGGCCCCAACGGCGGGCGGTCCATCAACGCCTGGGTCAGTGGCGGCACGCCGCCTCGCACCGCTTCGAACATCCCGGATGCCTCCAGATGTTTGAGGTAGGCGCGAAGCACGCTCGCTCTGACCTGGAAGCTCGGCTGACGATCAGCGGCGGCGGTGCTCATCGGTAGGGCACAATAACAGCCGTCCTCCCG
>JBAWAM010000066.1:0-3739 GCA_049589315.1 Myxococcaceae bacterium | reverse complement strand
GCACAGGGCAGAGCCGACCGGCGCACCGAGTCCCTTGGAAAAGCACACCGCCACGCTGTCGGCGAGCGAGGCGAAGGCGCGCGCGGGAACGCCGGAGGCGACCTCCGCGTTGAACAACCGGGCGCCGTCGAGGTGCACGCGCAGCTCCCGCCGGCGCGCTTCGGCCACCAGCGCCTCGTACGTCTGAAGCGGCCAGACCGTGCCGCCGCCGCGGTTGTGGGTGTTCTCGAGGCAGACGAGCCGGCTGCGCGGGAAGTGCTCGGCCACCGGTCGGATCGCCGCCGCCAACTGCTCGGCATCGAAAGTCCCCCGCCGCCCATCGATCGTCTTCGGCTGCGCGCCCCACAACGCGCTGAGGGCGCCGCCTTCGAAGTTGATGCAGTGGCTGCCGACGTCGGCGATCACCTCGTCGCCGGGGCGAACCTGGACGCCCAACGCGAGCTGGTTCGCCATGGTCCCGGACGGCACGAAGAGCGCGGCCTCGTGGCCCAGCCGCTCGGCGATCTGCGCCTCGAGGCGCTGCACGGTGGGGTCCTCCCCGTAGACATCGTCGCCCACCTCGGCGTCCGCCATCGCGCGGCGCATCTCGGAGCCCGGGCGAGTGACCGTGTCGGAACGGAGATCGATGGTTCGCATGCGGCGGTTTATACAGCGAAGCAGATGGCTCGCGAGACGAAGGCAGAGAAGCAGCGGCGCGCTGTGGAGGTATTCGATCGGCTGGAGAGCGTGATGCCGGAGGCACGCATCGAGCTCGACTACCGCACGCCCCTCGAGCTGCTGGTCGCGGTGATCCTCTCTGCCCAGTGCACGGACAAGCGGGTGAACCTGGTCACTCCGGCGCTGTTCCAGCGGTATCCGGATGCGCGCGCGTACGCGACCGCGGACCTCGCGGAGCTCGAGTCGTTCATCCGGACCTGCGGCCTCTACCGGAGCAAGGCGAAGAACCTCATCGCCGCCGGGCAGGCCCTGGTCGAGCGGCATGCGGGTCAGGTGCCCACGTCGCGTGCGGCGCTCGCCGAGCTTCCGGGGGTGGGGCTCAAGACCGCCGGGGTGGTGACGATCCACCTCGGCGGGGACGACGCGTTCCCGGTCGATACGCACATCCGGCGTCTCTCGAACCGGCTTGGCCTCAGCCGCGAAGACGACCCGGACAAGGTCGAGCGGGACCTGCAGCAGCTGCTTCCGCCCGAGCGCTGGGCAAAGGGTCATCAGCTGCTGATCTGGCACGGTCGGCGAATCTGCACCGCGCGCGCGCCTGCCTGCGAGCGGTGCGAAGTGGCCGGGCTGTGTCCGAAGATCGGGGTGGCGCGGCGTTCCGCGGCCCGCCCGACTACACCGTCGCGCGCTCCTCGGCGCGGTCGGCCTTGACCCGCTTCATCCGCTTCCGGATGAGCTCGCGCTTGAGCGTGGAGACGTGGTCCACGAACACGGTGCCGTCGAGGTGGTCGACCTCGTGCTGGACCGCGATCGCGAGGAGCTCATCGCACCGGAGGGTCTGCTCGTTCCCATCCGGATCCAGGAACCGGACCATCACGACCGCGGCGCGATCGACGTCCTCGGCCTCACCGGGGATCGAGAGGCAGCCCTCGGTGTAGGTGGTCTCGCCTTCCATGGCGATGATCTCGGGGTTGATCATCGCGATCGGCTTCGCCTCAGGCTGACGCGGCGCTGTGTCCAGCACGATGACGCGCTTGAGGATGCCGATCTGCGGCGCCGCCAGGCCGACGCCGTCCGCGGCGTACATCGTCTCGAACATGTCCTTCACGAGCGCGCGGATGTCGTCGTCGACTCGGGCGACGGGGGCCGCCTGCTTCTTGAGGATGGGGTCCGGCCAGATCAGGATTTCTCGCACCATGACGCCCTCTCATAGTGCCCTGTAGGGGCTGGCGCAACGGGGCGCGTCGTCAGTCCAGCAGGTGGCGCGCGTAGTTCGCCCGGAGCCTGTCGTCGCCGAGAACCTGGGCGGCCTCCGAGAGGGCTTCCTGGATCTGTCGGGCCCGGTGCTGGACCGAGGGGTCCGGATGCCCCACGTACTTCAGCGGGTCGAACTCGGTGGAGAGCTGGGCATGCGCACGCTGGACCTCGTCCCCACCGGCCGAGCGGGCAAGGCCCAGGATGGAAAAGTAGTCGGCGTCCTGGACATCGCGGAACTTCGCTTCCAGACGCGCCAACTCCAGCTCGGGCGTTGGCGGCTGCTCCTCCAACGGTGGAGGCCGGATCTCGAGCCAACCGAGCACTTCACCCGCGGCGAGCAGCCGAAGCGCGGCCTCCTGCTTCAGCCCCGAGGCGAGGAGCAGCTCTTCCACCGACGTCTCTCCGTCTGCGAGCGACAGCAGCCGGATCTCCCGCTCGGACACACCGAGGAGCCGCAGATCGCCTGGCGCGTCCTTCGGCGAAGGCATGCCCGCCAATCCGCCCCGGGCCGCGACGTGCGCATCGAGATCGAGGCTGCGGCGCAGCGCCTCGACGACCAGCGCCAACGTCGGTCTCGGGCTCGCGGCGACCGGGAGATCCGGGGACGGCGGCTCGACGGTGAGCCGGTACTCGGACCGCGGCTCAGCGAGGGCTTCGAGCGCAACCGATTCGGTGTGCCGCTGCACGAGTGGAACGACCTCTTGATCCCGCAGGAAGCCGCGCGCTCGGAGTTGCTGCAGGAACTCGGTAGGCGATGCGCCGCGCAGCAGTCGCAGCTCCGCTTCCTGCCGTCCGTCGATCAGCCCATCGCGACGTGCTCGATCCAGGATCGATTCGTGGGCCAGGGACGACTGGGCCCCGACAAGCGCGCCGCGTTCGAGCCACAGGGTCCGCAGCGCGTCTTCGACCCGGAGATCAATCCGCACTTCGGCCCGTGCGCGCGCGAGCTCCCCCACCATGCGCGCGAGCTCCTCGAGCGACACCGTGCCGGACGGCGGGAATCGCACGGTGGGAGCGTCGGGGATCTCCAAAGGACGGGCAAGGCGCCGGGCGATCTCCTCTGCGATGGCCTTTGCCTCCGCGGCGGCGGCCTCTGCTTCGGCCCGCGCACGCTGTTCCGCCTCTAGATCGCGCCTCTCCTCCTCGGCGATTCGGAGCGCCGACTCAGCCCGGGCCTGGGCTTCGTCGCTCGCGCCCTGGAGTTCGTCGAGCCGCGCAGCGAGCCGCTCACGCTCCTCGCGCTCGAGCCGGGCGAGGTCGGACGCCTTCTCCACTTCCTGTCGGAGCGCAGCAAGGGTGGCTTCACTCTCGCGCTGAAGTGCCTCGGCGCGATCCTCGGTGTCCTGCTTCACCTTCTTCGCCGCATGCTTCAGCTTCTCGGCAAGCTTCGCGGCGTCCTGCTCGCGCTGCAGCAACTCGGCTTCACGCTGCCGCGCCGCCACCAGCGCAGTTTCTCTTTCGGCGAGGCGCGTCTCGGCGTCCTGGCGCGCTCGGGCCTCGGTTTCGAGCTGCCCACGCAGCGCCGCTTCCTGTTCCTGGCGAAGGCGCTCCCCGTTGTGAAGTCGCTCGAGCAACTCTGCCTCGAGCCGCGCGCTGGCTTCGGCCTCGGCTGCAAGGCGCTGCTCCAACTCGCGCTGTTTCTGCGCAGCGCGCTCCAGTTCGTCGCGAAGTTGCTCTTCTCGCTGAGACGCTCCGGCCGCGAGTCGATGCTCGAACTCGCGCTGCTCGGCTTCACGGCGGAAGCGCTCCTCGGCCGCGGCCAGCTCCTGAGCGTGCCTACGCGCGAGCCCTTCCGCGACCTGACGCGCCGCGATCTCCGCCTGCT
>JBAWAM010000065.1:0-3146 GCA_049589315.1 Myxococcaceae bacterium | reverse complement strand
GAGCGGACTCGGCCAGGCGCTTCGCATCCTCCGGATGATTCGTCAGGCGTGCGGCGCCCCAGCCGATGCCGCTCGCCGCAGTGCCGATCCCCAGCACGATCGGCCCTGAGTCCACGTCTGCGGGCCTGTCGATTCCCCGGGGTCACTCGCGGAATCCGATCCAGGGCCCCACCGGAATCAGGAAATCGCGCCGGAACTGTGCGTACAGCGCGCGCGCTCCCTCCGGGTCATACAGGCCTCGCATTCCAACGGTCCACGCGAGCGCGCACCCGCGGGGGACGTCGACGCCCCGGCCCGATCCCGGATCGATCTCGGAAGGCGGCAGCGAATCACTCGACTCGTATGACCGCAGCGCGTTCGAGAGCGCCGCCTGGAGCGGGTGCAGCGGCCCAAGTCGCGCGCGGCCCTCGAGCATCAGTACGAGGTGGGCGCGCTGTCCCACGCTCTTCGGAGTTCCGAACGACGCGCCCAGCTCCGGAGTGGCGACCTGGTCGATCAACCGATCGAGCAGCGGGAGCACCTCGGGATGCGTCTCCAGCGCCTCCAGCGCCACGTTCACCAGCGCGTAGGCCGCGAACGCCCGGCTGAACACGGCCAGGCCGCCAGATCGTGTCCGCACGTCCGCCCGCTCGTCGAGGAGCTCTCTCGCGACTTCGATGGCCCACTTCGGGGCGCCCCGCGCCTGCTCGTGACCGGAGCTGGCCTGCGCGAAGGCGAGCAATCCGGCGAGGCACATCACCCCGGACATGGCTCCAATGCGTTTCCAGTTGGAAGTCATGGGAGCTCCACTGGGCCGAAGACGCTCAGGACCCAGAACGTGCACCACAGGAGCGGCGCGATCAGGAGCGCGGCCGCGACGATCGAGCCCACGGCTGCAAGCGTCATCGGGATCATGAGATGCGCCTTCGATGGCATGCCCGAACAATCTCCTTGCCGACGTGCGGTGTGTGTTAAGGCGCGCCGGACGGTCGGGAATCGCTGCTGAGCGGCTCGAGCCCCGGCCTGAGCCGCGCGCGTCTCCACGGAGGGAGGACCTGAACGTCACGCGCTCGCCTGGTGCTCCTTCATGTCTCCACCCTCGACCTGTCCTGTGACCCGGCTGAGGGCTGCTCGCTCGCGAGAGGTCCGGGCGATCTCCCAGGTGAGAACACGACCATCGGCCAGTGCTCGGGCCAGGTTGGGCGATTTCACGAGAGGGGGAGCGATCAGCGGGGACGCCGTCGACGACGCGGATTCCACCCGGTTGGTCGAATTCCTGACGCTGCTTGCCCCGGCTTCGTGAAGCAACCCGAGTCCGTGCACATCCTCTCGGCGCCCTATGGCTGCCGCTCCTCCTGCTGACGGAAATCCCTGGGTTGCCCTGGCGACACTCGCCGCGATGGAGATCGTGCTGGGCGTCGACAACATCGTCTTCATCGCGATCCTCGTCGCGCGTCTGCCGGACAACCAGCGCGAGAAGATCCGGAAGATCGGCATCACCCTCGCCCTGGTCATCCGGATTGCCCTGCTCTTCGCCCTCACATGGCTGATGGGGCTGACCGCGCCTCTGTTCGAGGCGTTCGGATACGCCTTCTCCGGCCGGGACCTGATCATGTTGGGCGGAGGGCTGTTCCTCGTCGGCAAGTCCGTCCACGAGATGCACGCAAAGCTGGAGGGGCCGGACGAGGGCGAGGAGGTGAAGGCGCCCTCCGCCGCGGCAGCCGGCGCCGTGCTGGCGCAGATCCTCGCGCTCGACATCGTGTTCTCGCTCGACTCGGTGATCACCGCGGTCGGCATGGCCAACCAGCTCTGGGTGATGGTCACTGCGATGATCATCGCGGTGGGCGTGATGCTGGTCTTCGCCAAGGCGATCGGCGACTTCGTGGACCGTCACCCCACGGTGAAGATCCTCGCGCTGTCCTTCCTCCTGCTCATCGGCGTGATGCTCATCGCCGAGGGCTTTGGGCAACACATCAACAAGGGCTACATCTACTTCGCCATGGCATTCGCCCTCGGGGTGGAGCTGCTGAACATGCGCCTCCGCAAGGTGCACAAGCCGGTGCACCTCCACGCCGGCACGGAGAAGGAGGTCGCCGCCGTTGTCAGCGGTCGCCATCCGGAGTAGGGCGGCTCACGGTGTCGTGAACACCGGGAGGTTCTGCCCGGTCACCACGTCGGTGCAGTCGCGGAGTCGAAGCACCATCGGGTGCTCTCCTGCGGAGAGCTGCGGAAGCACGCCCCCGAAGGAGCCTTTCACGGTCGAGAACGCGGGGTCTCCCAGCGCCTGTCCGCCGACGGTCACGTCGAGGATGCGGTCGAGGTGTTCGCCTTCGAGCCTCACTTCGGCGTTCTCCAGCGACACCGACCTCACCACCGGCGCGGGGCCCAGCGGTTCGCACACGAAGAGGGGGACCTCGAGCCAGCTCTGCCCTCCACGCGTGTCGCGCACGACGGCCCAGACCTGCCCCCGCCGGCTCTCCGGGATCGGGAGGTCGTCCGCGCCCGGCGCGGTGAAGGTCGCCATCCGGCCCTCGCCCAGCGCCACTCGATCATCCGCGACCCCGCCGGCGGTCGTGTACCAGGCGGCGATCAGCTTCTCGTCCTCGCCCTCCGCGACGGCCTCCACAGACAACGGTGAGACCGCGCCCGGCTGCACGCGCAGGTGGGCGCCCGTGGGGACGCGAATGCCGTCGAGGGCGATCCCCTCGATGCGAGGGTTCTGGTTGAGCTGCTCCTCTTCGGTGACCCGGACCCGGAAGATAGAAACAATCGATTCGACCTCGCCGCTGCGGACGCGGGCGAGCACAGCGTCGAGCTCCTCGCGGGAAGCGGCCGGTGAGACCTCCTCGGCGATCGCCATCAGGAGGAGCTGGGCGACGCTCCCGGTGCGTCGGCGCTCATCCTCCGCGGGGAGCTGCGCGAACAGGTCAGCGGGGGCTGTGTAGACCGCGGTGTCACCGAAGCCGGCGAGGCGCATGCCGGGTGGCAGCTCCAGGGCCCCGTTGGCGGAGGTGCTCACCAGCGAGGTGGGATCGCTCAGCTCGCCCAGATCCGAGCACGCGCTGCGCCCCAGATTGAGCGGGTCCGGATCGCAGGAGAACCACACCAGCGTGTTCCGCTTGCCCGGGCGGCTCGGGTCCAGCACCAGCGCGGAGACCGTCGCCGTC
>JBAWAM010000064.1:0-3803 GCA_049589315.1 Myxococcaceae bacterium | reverse complement strand
GACCGGAGTGAAACATGATCGAGGGTGACGCACAGGCACTGGAGGACATGGCGCGGGCGTTGAAGCCCGCCAGGACCTCGCGGCTCGAGCTCGACGAGGCCAACGCCCAGGCAGGGCTGGCGCAGCTGGTCCTCGCGCTCGTCGAGCTCATCCGGCAGCTGCTGGAGCGGCAGGCGCTGCGCCGCATCGAGGGAGGCTCACTCAGCGAAGAGGAGATCGAGAGGCTCGGGGTCACCTTCCTGAGGCTCCAGGAGCAGATGGACGTGTTGAAGGAGCACTTCGACCTGACAGACGAGGACCTCAACCTGGATCTCGGACCCCTGGGCAGAACGCTGTGACACAGAAGGAGCAGAGATGGCCTACGTCGAAGAGCATGAAAGGGTGCCGATGTACCGGCAGCCCTCCCCCGCCACCACGACCCGGAGCAGCTCCGTGGCTGACATCCTCGAGCGGGTGCTGGACAAGGGAATCGTGATTACAGGCGACATCAAGATCAACCTGACGAACGTGGAACTACTGACCATCCAGATACGATTGGTGGTCTGCTCGGTCGAGCGGGCGATGGAGATGGGCCTGGACTGGTGGACCACCAATCCGAACTTCAGCTCGCGCGCCCGGCAGCAGCTTCCTGCCGAACAGGGCGGGTTCATCAAACCGCAACCGGTGTAGCGGCGCCACGGCGGCGCCGCTACCCGCCCCACTACTCGAGCGCCGGGCGTTGCCAGGGCAACTTCGTGCGTCTGCCTTCCGTCTCAGTGACCCACTTCGGAACGCGCAGTTCCTCGTCGGCGGCCAGGCCACGGGTGAGTGCTGCGGGGCGGAAGACGAGCTTCTGGAGGCCGATGCCCAGCTCGATCATCATGCCCCCCTCTGACTGCACGAAGATCTGCAGACCATTCTTGTACTTGTTGGTCGCTACCGCCCCCGCCTTGACGAGGACGGCAGACGCGTTGGCCGCGAACCCGATGCCGGCGTGCTTGAAGCGGTTGAACGCCTCCTCATTCTGGAAGACGACCAGCTCGCTGTAGGTCTGCCCACCGAGCTGCACGCCGAGGGTGAACTGTCCGACTCCACAGTACCCGATGAGCTTGCCCCCCTTGAACACCTCGCCCATCCCGTAGGCGGCGCCCAGGACGAGGGTGGCCTTGCCGACCGCCGGGAGGACCGCGTAGCCGTAGGCCGTTTCGAGCAGCTTCGCCAGGCCTTTGTCCTTGGCCTTCATGCGCATGATCGCTGCCTGGCAGTCGGCATGGAGCCGGTGGCTGACCTCCTGCTCCTTCTTCAGGCCCTTCCGTATCTTGTCCGGCCCCCCCCCCGCCTTGAAAAACTTCTCTGCAGACTTCGCGAGTTTCACTGCCTTGCTCAGGTTCAGGTTCATGTCTGCCTCACTGTCTGGCGCTCTGCGAGGATTCAGGAAGTTGCTTCTGCTGCCCGCCCGTCAGCAGCGCCGTGGCCGCAAGCCCCACTCCGGTGATCCCCATGCCCAGCGCCGTGCCTGCAACCGGATGCTGCCGGAAGAGGTGTCCAATCTGCGGGCCGGCCTGCAGCAGCGCGTCCTTCATGTTCCGGCCCTCGCCAATCTCTGCTCGTGCCTCCCCGCCCTCCTCGCGTCGTCTGCCCTCCTCCTTCTTCTCCTTGCCGGACGCTCTCCGCTCCTCGGGCTTCTCCTCCTTCTGCTTCTTCAGCTCTTTCTTCTCCTTCCTCGAGGCGAGCTCCTCAGCAGCCTTCTCGGGAGGAATGAAGGAGAACTTCTGCCCGCCGAGAGAGAGCTCCAGCAACATCCCCCCGCGTGAGTAGGCGTGTGCCGTGACGCCGTCCGGGTTCGAGGTGCCCGAGGCGGCTGCCTTCACGATGACCGCCGAAGCGTTGGCGGCGAAGGACGTCTTCCCGTGCTTGAACTGGTCCAGCTGGGGCTTCTTGGGAAAGATGATCAGTTCGCTGAAGGTCTGACCACCCACCTGCACGCCGATGGTCATCTGGCTCAGCGAAGCGAAGCCGATGGGCTTGCCCTGCTCGTACACCACGCCCCTGCCGTAGGCTCCACCGAGCACGACTCCGGCCCGCCCCATGGACGGAAAGACGGCGAACCCATGCGCCTGCTGCAGGGTCTTCTTCAGCTCAGGATGCTTCGAATTCAACCGGGTGAGCGTCGCGTTTGCGTCCGCTTGAATGATCTCAGGGCTCATCGACGAGAACCTCCGCGAGGGATAGGGGCCTGACTGGAAGGTGGAGGGCAGCCTCCATGGATTCAACGACCTGGGCAGGGCGACAGGGGACCGGCCGAGAGAAGCCTCCCGGCCGACACGTCACGAGGATTCCGTGCTGCGGGCCTCATCGGATTCCTCCTGGGAAGCCAACTTCCCCACGGTCCCCTCGGCGAGCTTTCCCGCCTTGTCGAGGAGGGTGTCGAGTTGCCCGGCGGCCCCGAGCGCCAAATCGAGCGCCTTGCGCTCAACGCGGCTGGCCGGGAGCAGCGCAGCCGCGCCGAAGCCGATCGCCAGCGCGCCCAGGCCGACCGCCAGTGGCTGGGCTCCCACTCCCCGCTGCGCCCAGGCTCGCAAATCCTCCGCCTGTGCGCGCAGCTGCGCCCCGGTAGGAGCCCGTTCGCGCAGACGCGACACCCCCTGACGAGACCGCTCGCTCACATCGTGGACGGCGGCCCGGGCGCGCCTGCCCACCGCGGGACGGCCCTCCTCTGCCTGCTCCGGCCCCGCGTGCTTGCCCCAGGGGACGATTCCGAGAAGTCGTTTCCGGTGTTCCTGTCCGCTGTCGGCGCCCTCCGACTTCGATGCTCTCTCCGCCGAGCGGAGATGAAGCCCCTTGCGCTTGCGGCCAGTGCCCGCTTCCGCCTCCACCTGCTCGTTCTTTCTCATCACATCCTCCCTTCAGCGGCGTTTCCACCAACCTAGGCACGGCAGGGAAGGGACAGCGCTCCTTCGCGGTGATGCTGCGCGAGCGGCAGGCAGACCACTCCGGCAAGCGGCGCCATGGTCCCCGGTGCCGGAACCTGGAAGCCTGGGGCCTGGCCTTTCTCCCGGCGACGATCGCCGGAGCCGTGCGCAGCGTTTCCTGCGTCGCCGGATGCGCGTCGACCGCGCGCGCATCCGAGAAGGAAGAGGGAACCCATGGGAGCAGCGAACGACAAGAGCAACGCGGAGGAACCGCGCCAGCAGGACGAGCGGCGGCAGCAGATGAAGCAGCAGTTCGAGGCGCAAGTCGGACAGCTGCTCACCACCGCGGAGCAGACCGCGCAGAAGTTCCTGCGGAGAGTAACGAAACAGCTGCCGGACTCGGTGGCCCGCCCCCTGGAGGAGGCGGGGACCCGTGCCCTTCGCGACGGCACATCCCGTCTGCACGAGATGTCGACGACGGAGATGGTCCAGGCCGCGTACACTCAACTCAAGACGCGGCCGGCACTTTCAGTAGCCTCCCTCCTGGGCGTGGGAGTTCTCGCCGGCCGGCTGGTGCGGGCGGTGGGTGCCAAAGCTTCTGCCGCGGCGTGATCACGCGCCGAGTCGCTCGCGCAACTCCGCGTAGAGCGACTCGAACCGGCCTTCGACGATCGCCTCGCGCATCCGGCGCATCAGCAGCTGGTAGTGGCGGATGTTGTGCAGGCCGATCATCCGCGACCCAAGATGGTGCTTCCCCTTCATCAGGTGGTGCAGGTAGGCGCGGCTGAACCGACGGCACACGCTGCAGTCGCACTCGGGGTCCAGCGGCTCCTCGGACAGCCGGTACACCTGTCGGGTCACGCGAACCAGGCCGGAGAAGGTATACGCGTACGCCTGCTGCGCCATCTTGGT
>JBAWAM010000063.1:0-2556 GCA_049589315.1 Myxococcaceae bacterium | reverse complement strand
GGCAAGTAGTTTGAGTAGTTACTGTCTTGGGGTCGACGGCGCCTGGAACCTCAGAAAGGCCTGGGATCGGCGTGTTCTTGCAAGGCGGAGCGACGGTCTGCTCCGTAGGAGACTTGTTGATGTCGGGGAAGCTCACGCCTTGCATGGCATCCAGGTGATAAAGATAGCCCCAATATTCCTGGAACCCGTGCGCGGTCGGCAGGGACTCGGTGTGGTCTCCGAGATGGTTCTTGCCAAACTCGCCTGTGGTATAGCCGAGGTCGTATAGGAACTTGGCGAGTGTAGGCGTGCCAGTCCGCAGATAAGACGGGCTTCCAGGGATTTCCGGCAGAACCATACCGACGCGCACCGGCTGCATGCCGGTGATGAAGGCAGTACGCCCGGCCGTGCAGCTCTGCTCGGCATAGTAGGTCATGAACTGCGCACCTTCATGCCCGATGCGGTCGATGTTGGGCGTTTCACCGAGCGCTAATCCGCGGTGATAGATGCTCGGCTGCATCCAGCCGATGTCGTCGCCCATGATGAAAAGAATGTTGGGTTTCGTTTCTTGCGCAGCTGCAGGAACAGCTGACCCCACCGCCGCCAACCCGATGATGGCAGCTATGGCCGCGATAGCCTTCATATGGAAGTGTTTAACTTCAGTCGGATATGTCGCGCTCGCAATCATAGTACCTCCTTGACTCACTAGGCTTCTCATCTCGTCTCATCTCGTCGCTGCTAATTGTTGCTCTTTTGCTTCATCATAAGATCCATGGCCTGATCGACCGAGAAGCTGCCCGGTTTCTGCCGGGGTGGGAACTCTTGGAAGGTTGCAAGATGCTGACCGACGATCGCCTGCGCCGGCACGAGCACGAACGCATGTTCAACGAACCATCTGTCATATCCGCCAGCCTCGTGTTCCGCGCGTTCGAAGGGATCGGACCGCAGGTTGAAGATCTTCGGGGCGCGAAGCGGGACTAGTGGCTGCATCCAAACCTCCAAGCCATGCGCCGGCTGCTCCATGAACACCACTTTGTATTGATCGAAGCGAAGGCCCGCGAGATTGCCGTCGTCGGTCCAATAGAAGAATTCGCGGCGCTTGTCGGGGCCCTTGCCTGACAGCACGTCGCTCTGGTCGTAGCCGTCGAGGTGCACCTTGAAGGTCTTGCCGCCTAGCTCGTCGCCTTGGAGGAGCTTATTCTTGATGTCAGGATCGCCCGCCGCCCCGACCAGAGTCGGCACCCAATCCTCAGCCGAGACGATGTCATTGATTTCGGTGCGCGGCGGCACCAGACCCGGCCAGCGGATCATCGCCGGCACGCGGTAGCTGCCTTCCCAGTTGGTGTTTTTCTCGCCGCGGAATGGCGTTGTGCCGCCATCAGGCCAGCTAAACGTCTCGGCGCCGTTGTCCGTCGTGTAGATCACGATGGTATTGTCGGCAATGCCGAGATCATCGAGCTTCTTCAGAAGCTGTCCGACCTGGCCGTCATGCTCCACCATGCCGTCCGGATAGAGGCCAAGCCCTGTCTTTCCGTCAGACTCGGGCTTAAGCCGCGTCCAGATATGCATGCGGCTCGAATTGAACCAAACGAGGAACGGCTTCTTCTCCTGGTTGGCGCGGTCGATGAAGTTGAGCGTCGCGTCAAGAAACTCCTGGTCCACCGTTTCCATGCGCTTTTTGTCGAGCGGGCCGGTGTCCTCGCAGTTCTGCCTACCCCATTTGCCGAAGCGTGGGTCCTCGCCGGGTGTCTCGACAGCAGTCGCCGTGCATCTGAGTACGCCACGGGGACCGAACTTGAGTTTGAACTCGGTCTTCTTAGGATAGTCGGGATGCTCCGGCTCATCCTCGGCGTTGAGGTGATAAAGATTGCCGAAGAACTCATCGAAGCCATGAACCGTCGGCAAAAACTCGTTCCGGTCGCCGAGATGGTTCTTGCCGAATTGCCCAGTCGTGTAGCCAAGCGGCTTGAGTAGTTCCGCAAGTGTCGGGTCCTTATCCGACAGCCCTTCTTTGGCTCCCGGCAATCCAACCTTCAGAAGGCCGGTCCGCATGGGGCTCTGGCCGGTGATAAACGCGGCGCGGCCGGCAGTACAAGATTGCTGACCGTAATAGTCGGTGAAGATAGCGCCTTCATTGGCGATGCGATCGATATTCGGCGTGCGGTAACCCATCATGCCTCGGTTGTAGGCGCTGATGTTCCAATAGCCGATGTCATCACCCATGATGACGAGGATGTTCGGCTTCTGTTGCTCCGCGGAAGCCGGTGCGACTATCGCCATCCCAATGACGAGCGACGCCAGCAGACCGATCCAAACGTTTCTGTTCATGCCCATTGTTGATCCCTTCGTTAGTGGCTTCAGCCGGATTTGCGTTCCCTTCTTGGCAATCGCCGGCCAAACGAGACCTAATCAAGATTATCAATTTTTTGGGGTTGGCCGTCGGTCGCAGAGAGGCGGAGGATTCGACCGATAACTACCAGCGGAAACTCAATCCAACGACAGGCCCGTGCAGAATCAGGTCGAGGTTATTTTTGTTTGGACCGTCTTGGGTGTAGTCCACAGCCAATGCGCGATAAC
>JBAWAM010000062.1:0-1980 GCA_049589315.1 Myxococcaceae bacterium | reverse complement strand
CTTCCGGGCATGCTCGATGCGAAGAAGGCCACGGCGCTGCGCGACCTGATCGATCGCAGCCTGCGTGATGCGCTCACGCCGATGGAGGATCCCATCCCGGAGTGGACCATCCGGGCGATGGAGCAGAACTACGCGGAGCTGCTCCCCAAGACCGTGCGAGTGCACACCGCGCTGCTCGATAGCCGGAGGGCAAAGGCGTATCGGATCGCTGAAGAGATCGGTCTCGTCGGCATGCTTCGCTCGGCCTCGTTCGCGGCATTCGCGCAGTCGCTCGCCGGGCGTCCGCTGAAGAAGCGATGGGGAATCCAGACGCTCTGCTACACGCCGGGCGACTACGCTGGGCCGCACAACGACCACCATCCCGAAGAGGCCGACGCCCGCGACGGCTACCTCGATCTGCACATCACCCTGGCGACGTCGGGTGTGGCGAGCCAATGGCTCGTCTACGAGCAGGGCGGCCACTTCTCGGCGATGCAGGACGTGAACACGGTCGGCGGCGTCACCGCGTACCGGCTCCCGTTCTGGCACTACACCACGCCGCTCCAGGCCCGCCGTGGGCGCGAAGACGAGGCGCGGCGGTGGGTGCTGCTCGGGACCTTCTTGTTCAAGTGAACGCGCCCGCTACGGATTCTCCGTCAGCGGCTTCCGCGCCGGCAGGGGACCCGTCACGAGCCTCTCCTCGCGTTCGGCGCGCTCACTCCGCCTCGCCTTTCTGGTGGGGCGGTGGACGCCGAGACTGATGATGAAGGCGACCAGCGTCAGCGCGCCGATGGCGAACAACGTGTCGCCGGGCACCCGGAGCCAGCGCAGGAAGTCCATGACCGGCGTCTGGAGGAACTCGGGGCTGCGCGCGTACCAGTAGCCGCTCTCCACCGAGGCCCAGGTCTGCGCGAGCCCCACGGGGAGCAGGCTGAGTACGACCATCGCCATCAGGCCGATGTTGATGGACCAGAAGGAGAACGCGACCAGCTTCTCGCGCCACTTCAACTCGGGGGCGAGCGCCCGCAGCACGAACAACATCAACCCGATGCCCAGCATCCCATACACGCCGAACAACGCGGCGTGTCCGTGGACCGGCGTCGTATTGAGCCCCTGCATGTAATAGAGCGCGATGGGCGGGTTGATCATGAACCCGAACAGGCCTGCGCCGACGAGGTTCCAGAAGGCCACCGCGACGAAGAAGTAGATCGGCCAGCGGTACATCCGGACCCACTCGGTCTTCCGGCAGAGCTTGAGGTTGTGCCAGGCCTCGAAGCCGACGAATAACAACGGCACCACCTCCAGCGCGCTGAACACCGACCCGAGCGCCAGCACCATGGTGGGGGTGCCGGAGAAGTACAGGTGGTGGGCCGTGCCGATGATGCCGCCGCCGAGGAAGATCGTCGCTGAGAGGATGCTGGCCTCACCGGCGGTGCGCAGGCTCACCAGCTTCAGCCGGGCGAAGAGGAACGCGATCACCACCGTGGCGAACACCTCGAAGAAGCCTTCGACCCAGAGGTGGACCACCCACCAGCGCCAGTACTCGGCGATCGCCAGGTTGGTGCGCTGTCCGTACCCGAGCGCAGCGCCGTAGAAGCCGGCGATGGCCGCGGAGGAGAGGAGGAAGAGCCCCAGCACCGGGCGCTGTTCGTCCTTCCGCTTCATGGCCGGCCAGATCGCGCGCACCACGAGGAACAGCCAGAGGAACAGCCCCACCAGCAGCGCGATCTGCCAGGCCCGGCCCAGGTCGATGTACTCGTACCCGCTGTGGCCGAAGTAGAACCACAGCGAGTCGCTGCCCAGCTTCTGCTTCACGCTGAGCCACTGGCCGGCCAGCGACCCCACCACCACCACGATCAGGGCGACGAAGAGGATGTTGACGCCGAGCTTCTGCCCCTTCGGATCGCCGCCGCCCACTGCCGGCGCGATGAACAGGCCCGCTCCCAGCCAGGCGGTGGCGATCCAGAAGATGCCGAGCTGCAGGTGCCACGTGCGCGCCAC
>JBAWAM010000061.1:0-4091 GCA_049589315.1 Myxococcaceae bacterium | reverse complement strand
GGGCGAGGTGAGGATCTCCGCCACGACAGGCCCGGACCACGCCGAACTCAAGGTCGAAGATCACGGCCCGGGCATCGCTCCCGAGGTCCTGGCCCGACTCTTCGAACCGTTCGTCACCACCCGACCTGCTGGTCAAGGCTCGGGGCTCGGACTCGCCGTGTCGCAGCATCTTGCCCAGGGAGTGGGCGGAGCGCTCCGGGCCGAGAACGCACCCGAAGGGGGCGCGCGGTTCACCCTCACGTTGCCGCTCGCATGAAAGACTGACTCTGCGCATGCCGACTTTCCGCAACATCCTCATTGCCGACGACGAGCCCTCGATCCGGCACGTGCTGACGCTGGTCCTGGCCGAGAAGGGCTACGATGTCCGAGCGGTCTCGGATGGCGCGGAGGCGCTCAAGGAACTCGCCACGAGAAGCTACGACGCGGTGATCTGCGACGTGCGGATGCCGAACGTCACGGGGACCGAGTTGGTCGAGCGAGCGCTCGCGCAGTGGCCCGACCTGACCTTCATCGTCATGAGCGCCTACGGCTCGCCCGACGCTGCGCTCGAAGCGGTGGGGCGGGGCGCGTACGACTACGTTGCCAAGCCGTTCAAGCCCGAGGAAATGGTGCTCGCGCTGCGAAAGGCCGAGGAGCGACATCGCCTCGTACGAGAGAACCGTCGACTTCGTCAGGCAAGTACCGGAGCGCAACCGATTGAGCGCATCCTCGGTGCCAGCGAACCGATCCATGAGCTCCAGCGGCAGATTCGTCGCCTCGCGCCGGTGAGCACCACGGTCCTCATCACCGGAGAGAGCGGCACAGGAAAGGAGCTCGTCGCCCGCGCCCTGCACGAACTCTCTCCGCGCGCTGCCATGCCCTTCGTCGCGGTGAACTGCGGTGCGATCCCTGCGGGGCTGATTGAATCGGAGCTCTTTGGCCATGCGAAGGGCGCCTTCACCGACGCACGCGTGGCCAAGCGGGGATTGTTTTCCGAAGCAGATGGCGGGACCCTCTTGCTCGATGAAGTGGGTGAACTTCCACCCGCGGCGCAGGTGAAACTCCTGCGCTTCCTTCAAGAGGGCGAGATCCGTCCGGTGGGGGAGAACCGCGCGGAGAAGGTCGAAGTCCGCGTGATTGCCGCCACGCTTCGGGATCTCGGCAAGCTGGTGGAGCGCGGTGAGTTCCGTGAGGACCTCTATTACCGTCTGAACGTCGTGAACCTCCGTGTGCCGCCCCTTCGGGATCGAAGTGAGGACGTCCTGCTCCTCGCTCGTGCCTTCGTCGATCGCTTCAACCGAGAGCTCAACCGGGAAGTGCCGGTGCGTGGGTTCACGTCGGAGTCGGAGGCGGTCCTCGTCGCCTACGCCTGGCCAGGAAACGTGCGCGAACTCGAGAACGCGATCGAACGCGCAGTGCTGCTCGCCGACAACGACCTGATCGTTCCTCAGAACCTCCCGGAGAAAATCTGGGCGGAAGGCGAGAAGCCGCGGGGGGCGTCGTCGCGCCATCCTGATCCATCAGGTGACCTATCCCTCAAGCGGGCCATGAGCGAACTCGAGGAGAGCTTCATCCGGGCCGCCCTTCGGCGAACGAAGGGAAATCGCACCCGCGCCGCCGAGTTGCTCGAGATCAGCCACCGCGCGCTTCTCTACAAGATCAAGGACTACGGCATCGACCCGGACGCCGAGGCCGAGCGCTCCTGATCGGGGCCTGGTCACCCGCCCCAACTGCTGGGGGTGGGCTTCTGGGCTACCCACTGCCGACTGCGCACCTACATATCAATGACATATCAATGTCATTGAATCGTGTGATCAGTGTGTGGACGGGGATTTGACTCCTACCTGACGTGCGATCCATCCTCCGGTCCAACAACTTCGCGCCGCCAAGGGGAACTGGGGATGGCTACAACGCGAAAGTACATGAACAACGTCCAACAACTCAGGGAGGAGCGGTTGCTGTCGAAGGCCGAGCTGGCGCGTCGCGCTGGCGTGTCGGTGCTGACCATCGACCGCGTCGAACGTGGGTCCTCCTGCAGGCTCGACACCAAGCGCAAGATCATCCTCGCCCTGGGTCTC
This sequence comes from Myxococcaceae bacterium, assembly GCA_049589315.1. Classification (GTDB taxonomy): domain Bacteria; phylum Myxococcota; class Myxococcia; order Myxococcales; family Myxococcaceae; genus JBAWAM01. The sequence goes on along the minus strand of JBAWAM010000061.1, from coordinate 2,034 downwards.
AAGGTCACCGATCGCAACCAGGTGTTTCTTGATGACGCTGCGGACGAGAACAGCCACAGCTGACCGATTTTTTCAGGGTTTCAAGAACCCGGACTAGTCTCGAAGAAGTTCGGAGGATCGCACCGGATGGCGAAAGGCAAGTTGACGCTCGGACTCGACATCGGGTCCTCGTCGGTCAAGATGATTCTGCTCAAGGAGCAGCGCCGGAAGGGCCAGCTCGGCTACGCCCTCCAGAGCTTCGGCATGAAGCCGCTGCCGCCGGAGGCGATCGTCGACGGCGCGCTGATGAACTCCACCGCGATCGTCCAGGCGATCCAGGAGCTATTGGCCGAGCTCAAGGTGAAGCAGAAGGAGGTCGCCATCGGCGTCTCCGGCCACTCCGTAATCATCAAGAAGATCTCGATGCCTCGAATGACCCAGGAGGAGTTGGAGGAGTCGATTCAATGGGAGGCGGAGCAATACATCCCCTTCGACGTCAAGGACGTGAACATCGACACCCAGATCCTCAATCCCGACGCCGATGACGCGACGGGACAGATGGACGTCCTGCTCGTGGCGGCCAAGAAGGACATGATCAACGACTTCACCACGGTGGTCTCCGAAGCGGGACTCCACCCGGTGGTCGTCGACGTGGACGCGTTCGCGGTCCAGAACATGTTCGACGTGAACTACGACGCCTCGTCGAACGAGACCGTCGTTCTCATCAACGCCGGCGCTTCGGTCGTCAACATCAATATCATTTCGGGTGGAACGACCACGTTCACGCGCGACGTGACCATCGGTGGCAACCAGTTCACCGAGGAGATCCAGAAGCAGCTCAACGTGTCGTTCGAGGAGGCCGAAGCGCTCAAGTGCGGCGGCGGTCTTGGGGACGCGGATGCCGTGGTGCCGCAGGAAGTCGAGCGTGTGATCGCCGGTGTCGCAGAACAGGTCGCAGGTGAGATTCAGCGATCGCTCGACTTCTACGCAGGAACGGCAGCGGACGCGAACTTCACGAAGGTCTTCCTGTCTGGAGGCACCGCCAAGATCCCCGCGCTCTTCAAGACGATCGAGGCGCGCGTCGGCGTACCGGTCGAGATCCTGAACCCGTTCAAGATCATCGAAATCGACAACCGCAGATTCGACCCTGCTTTCATCATGGACGTAGCTCCCATGGCGGCGGTTGCCGTGGGATTGGCGCTCCGCAAGCCGGGCGACAAGCTGAACTGACCGGGGCACCGAGGACCAATCGCGATGATGATCCGAATCAACCTCCTGCCGGTCAGGCAGGTGAAGAAACGCGAGATTGGGCGCCAACTTCTGGTGCTCTCCGCGCTCGTACTCGTGGGCGCACTTCTCGGAAACTACCTCTGGTATGACGCACTCGAATCGGACCGGAAGGCGAACGCCGATCAGATCAACAAGACCAAGCAGAAGATCGCCGAGTTGGAGAAGGTGATCGGCGAGGTCAACAACATCAACGCGCGCAAGAAGGAGCTCGAGGACAAGTTGAAGGTCCTCGGCGAGCTTCGAAAGGGCCGCAGTGGCCCCGTGCGCATGATGGATGCCCTCGCCCAGGCCACGCCCAAGAACGTGTGGGTCGAAGGCTTCGACGAGAAGGGCAACGCCGTGAAGCTCACCGGGAGCGCCTTCAGCCATGAGGACGTGGCTGAGTTCATGCGCGGACTCGGTCAGATCGTCTGGACGCCCAAGGGCATGGGACGCGTTGTGGAGCAACGGCGCGACGCGAAGACCATGCGCGTCGAGTTGCTCGGCCCCGACGGGACCCTCGAAGACTTCAGCTCAGGCGATGTCGGCACATTCTTTACAGGCGTTGAACTCAAGAAGGCGACCCAGAAGTCAGTCAAGACTGAAGGGCCAGCCGAGACGGTGGAATTCGAAATGAACCTCACCGCCAATTACACGCTCTAGTCGGGGACCAACGATCATGGAACAGCTCCTGGACAGGATCGCCAAGGCCCCACCGCTCGCGAAATACGGTGGTCTGGTCGCAGTGATGGTGATCGTCACGGCCGCAAACTTCTTCTTCTTCAT
>JBAWAM010000060.1:0-1553 GCA_049589315.1 Myxococcaceae bacterium | reverse complement strand
CGCACTCCGCCATTCGACGCGGGGGCGTGGCCTTCGTGTTTTCAGACCGCGCGCAGGACCTCGGCGATCGGATCGTGAATCTCCCAGCCGAGCGCGCCGAGCCCGACGAGCGACGCCACGAACCGGAGCGCGCCATTCGAATCCGACGCGCGGTCGAGCACCGCGCTCACGTCCTGACCCGCCGCGAGCTGTCGCCAGTAGCGCTCCTCGATTGGCGTGAGCTTGAGCTCGGACTGAGCGAAGTGTCCCTCACGCATCCGGGCCGCCGTCGGCGGGACCGAGGCTACCAGGGTCATCGCCGCCTCGAGCGGGAGTCGCTCGCGGAAGAGCTCCACCACCAGCGGTCCGAGCGCCTTGCGCACGACGATTCGGACCGGCGTCTTCGGCCCGACCGTGACCGTCCCTTCCATCTGCACCGCGCGATCGAAGCGCGCCATCGCCTGTCGCTCGAGGATCTGCGCCAGGTCCGTCTGCGAGACGAGCCCTTCCGCGACAAGCTGGTCGCCGAAGAAGACGCCCGACCTCTGCGAGGCTTCGACCAGCGGCTCCACCAGGGCCGGATCCAGCATGCCCCTGGCGACCAGCAGCGTGCCCAGACGTTCGGTCAGGAGGGTCGAATCCGCGCCGATGAGATCGCCCCGCGCCACGTGCAGAAAGCGGCGCACCCGTCCGTTGTCGACGGTAACGCAGGCATCCCGGCGTTCGCGCCAGAGCTGCGCCAGCACCTTCAGGAGTTCGGCATGAGCGACCGACACGGATCTGATTGTAGACAATTTGCCGACAACGGTAAATTGCGTCCGTGTCACACATCGTCGACCTTTGAGCCGGTCACGGGACTGTGGCAGCCTCCGCGCCCATGCCTGACGAGCAGTTGGTGTTTGCGCACACAGTAGAGGCGCTGTTCCAGAACGCGCTGGGTGACAAGCTCTCTGACAAAGCGCGCGCCCGACTCAAGGAGCGCGGCCTCGACCTCGTCTGGTTGAAGCCCACCTATCCGGCAGCCCAGTTCCACGAGTGGGTGAGGATCGCGGCCGAAGAGATCCATCCGGATCTGCCGCTGGAGGATGGACTCACGCAGCTCGGGATCGCGGTGCTGGATGGCTACGAGAAGACGCTGCTGGGCAGAGCGGTGGTCGCAATGGGCCGGGTGTTCGGTCCCAAGAAGACCCTCGCTCGGATGACCCAGAACTTCCGGTCGTCCAACAACTACATGGAGTGCCGGATGACCGAGCTCGACAGCAACACCTACGAGCTCTGGATCAACCAGACCAGCGGCTGTCCCAGCTACTTCCGCGGCATCCTGAAAGCCGCCATGACGATTGCGGGAGCGAAGGACGTGGTCGTCGACATGCGCCCCGGGTCCGGCGGCGAATGCACGTATCGGATCTCCTGGAGCTGACGCTGACCATGCCCGACGAGCAGCTGGTGTTTGCCCACACGGTGGAGGCGCTGTTCGAGAACGCCCTGGGCGACAAGCTCACCGCAAAGGCGCGGGATCGGCTGAAGAGCCGCGGGCTCAATCTCGACTGGAAGCTGCCAGCCTATCCGCGGAC
>JBAWAM010000059.1:0-3281 GCA_049589315.1 Myxococcaceae bacterium | reverse complement strand
GTGCAGCGCGTTCGCAGGCGCTCGCGGCTGATGGCGACGTACGCGACGCGCTGTCCGCCTTCTACGCCGAGCGCGGGCAGGCGCCGGTGTGGATCGATGAGTCGGGGCGCCCCCGCCGGGACGCGTACGAGCTCCTGTCCGTGCTCGAAGGCGCCGCGCGCGAGGGATTGAACCCGGAGGACTACGAGGTCCGCGCGCTCCGCGAGCGGATGGACCAGGCCCAGCGCACGGGCGACGGGGACGAGACGCTCGAGCGGTCGCTCACCGCGATGATGCTGAGCCTTGCGAAACACCTCTACGGAGGGCGCGTCTCGCCCAGACGCGTCGGCTGGCAGTCCGACCCGCCCGAGCTGGACCTGAAGCGGGTCGCGCACGAAGTTGCGGCGGGAGGGGGGCCCACGCAGGTGCTCGGACAGCTCGCGCCCAATGAACCGCACTACCTCCGCCTGCGCGAGCGCCTTCAGGCGCTTCAAGCGCTGGGCGAGCGCGAATATCCGGACGTGCCTTCCGGGAGCGTGCTTCGCCCCGGTGATCGCGATGAGCGCGTGCGACTCGTTCGCGAGCGACTCCGTGCAGAAGGCTACGAGGCCCGTCCGCCACCCGAGGGGCCCGAGCTGTTCGACGAGGGCTTGTCAGAGGCGGTCCGCGCCTTCCAGCACGACCACGGGCTCGAAGTGGATGGCTCCATCGGCGTCGCGACCGTGCGCGGGATGAGGCACTCGCTGGAGGATCACCTCCGGAGGATCCGCTGGAACATGGAGCGGCTGCGATGGTTGCCAAGGGATCGCGGCGAACGCCACGTCTTCGTGAACGCAGCGGGGTTGAATGCCGAGGTCCGCGAGGGCGCCGAGACGATCTGGCAGCGCCCCGTGGTCGTGGGGCAGATCGGTTGGAACACGCCCATGTTCTCGGACCGGATCGAGGGCGTGGAGTTGTTCCCGGACTGGGTGGTGCCGCGGACCATCGCCCGCGAGGAGGTCGCGCCGTCACTGCAAGAGGATGCAGCCTGGGCCGGCAGGAACCAGTTCGTGGTGATCGACCGGAGCACGGGCCGCCCGGTCGAGCCGGGCGAGGTCGACTGGGGGTCGGCCTCCGCCGACGACTACCTCTTCATCCAGCGCCCCGGCACGCACAACCCGCTGGGCGAGGCGAAGCTGCTGATGCCGAACCGGCTCCAGATCTACCTGCACGGGACGAAGGACCCTGCGGTCTTCGAAGCCCGGCAGCGCCTGCTCAGTCACGGCTGCATCCGCGTCCAGGACGTGCTGGAGCTCACGCGCTGGCTGTTCGAAGGGGAGGGCCGGGGTGCGGAGTTCGACGCGGCGGTGGCGGCCGGGGAGCGCGTGTCGCTCGAGCTGGAGCGTCCGGTCCACGTGGACATCGTGTACCTGACCACCTGGGTCGACGACGAAGGGCGCCTGCAGACGCGGCCGGACGTGTACGGGCGCGACCGGGCCCTGTGCCGTGCGCTGGGCGACTGCGCCTGAGCCGCTACCAGCGCGCGCGGCGACCGCGCACGTCGATGTGCGTGAATGGACCGTGGGAGCGGTTGGCTTTGTAGATGCCGGCCCCGCCGATGAGCTCCGGGTACTGCTGCTCGATCTGGCCCACCAGCTCCGCGAGCCACGCCGCGTCGGCGCGGTTGACCTTACCGTCGCCGTCGAGGTCATCCATCTGACCGTCGCCGTCGTCGTCGACCCACACGTCGGCCGCATCCCCGTAGGTGTGGCGGCTGAACTTCGCGCGCCCGCCGGTGCCCGGACCGTTGTAGGCCGGCGTCCGGAAGCCGCTCATCACATGGAGCCCGCGCGCGTTGAAGCCCTTCTCCCGGAGCGCGGAGATCAGCAGCTCGAGCTTGTCGACCAGCTTGAGATCCAGCGGCACGTACTTCGGCCAAACGTTCGACTGGTCCTTGGTGAGGAAGTGCTTCAGCTTGAAGTGCTCCGACACCGCGAACTCCTTGTTCTCCTCGGTGACCTCGATGAAGTGCACTGGCGGCGCGTATTCGCCCTCTCGCCCGAGGCCGGGGTGTCTCCCCAGGCGGTAGCCGTTGAGGGTCCTGGTGTCCCAGAGGTGCTGCACGCGGGTGATCACCGCAGGGCCCACGCGGGTCCAGCGTGCGCCATCCTCACTCCCTTCGAGGTTCCAGATCCCGGCGATGCCGTCCGGTGTCTTGATGTCGCCTCCGTTGACCGACGCGGGGACCGGATCACCCCCGCGGGCGCGGCGCCATTGCCACTGACGATGGGCACCCTTGTCGGGCGGGAGTGGGAGCCACTCCCCCTGTTCGGCGAGCGTCACGCGGAGGCGATGGCTGCGGCCCGGGGACCAGGCCGTATCTGCTGCGGCGGTCGGCGTCGACGCGGTCGTCATCGTGGAGGAGGCAGAGGCCACTCCGGCGACACACAGCGTGATCAACAGCAAGCAAGCATCATTCGTTTGCACGTTGCCCCGAACAGAGTCGGCGCGGGCACGTATTCCGCACCGCTCGCCCGGAGCTCAGCCTGCTCGCCGGAACACGACCGTCAGGTTGTTGCTGGGCATCCGCACGGTCCGGTCGCGCTCCAGCCCCTGCGATTGGGCCTCGGCGGTGACCGCCTCGAGGTCGCGCAACCCCCACTCCGGATTGCGCGCACGAAGCGAGGCGTCGAACTCCAGATTCGACGGAGCGGTCTCCTCGCCGGGAACGAGGTACGGCCCGTAGAGGACCAGCGGTCCGCCAGGCGAGAGGGTGCGTGCCGCGCCTCGCATCAGCGCGCGCGTGGCCTCCCAGGGCGAGATGTGGACCATGTTGATGCAGACGATCGCGTCGGCGCAGTCCACGGGCCAGGGATCGTCTCGCACATCCAGTCGGAGGGGAGCTCGCACGTTCGCCAGCCCTGATTCGACGCGCCAGGCTTCGATGCTCTGCAGAGAGTCCCCATCCGGGTCCGTCGGCTGCCATTCGAGCGAGGGGAAGGCTGCTGCGAAGAAGACGGCGTGCTCACCGGTCCCGCTGGCGATCTCGAGCACACGACCCCGGGGCGGAAGGACCTGGCGGAGGACCTCGAGAATCGGTTCCCGGTTCCGCTGCGTCGCCGGTGCGTGTCGTTTCATCATGCGCAGGATTCTCCTAGGACCATGCGCAAGGCCCCAAGCATCCGCCGAGCTTTCGTCTTGCTGGGACTCGGCCTGGCCGGGATTGCGCTGCTCCTCGCCATCACGCTCGGCTTGACGGTCGTCCGCCTGGTCATCCTCTCCGGCGAGTTCGAGCACTCCGTCGCGGGCCTCCGAGCCATCGA
>JBAWAM010000058.1:0-2564 GCA_049589315.1 Myxococcaceae bacterium | reverse complement strand
GGATGCTCGAGGACGTCTGCTCCAACTTTCCCTGATTTCGAGCGTGCGTTCGAAAGAGCCGATCCCACACGCGGGTGTAGAAGCCGAAGTTGTGTCGCTCGTCGGCGTGGTGGTCGGCGTGGAATTGCGCGTTGGCGACGAAGCGCAGGATCGGGATGCGCGCAAGGATGCCCAGCGGTTCGACACCGAGATGGCCGATGATTCCGAAGGCGACGTTCAGCGCGAGGTAGATCGATAGGCCCACCCACGACGCCGGATAGAACGTGATCACCGTGAGCCACAGAAAGCCGAACGCGGCGGTCTCGAACGGGTGGAGCACGAACAGGGTCAGCGGCCGGGGCGCGACGTAGCGATGGTGCAGCGCGTGCATCCACCCGTAGACCCAGCGGTGATGGGCGAGCCGGTGGAGCAGATACATCGCCGCGTCCATGCCGAGGAGCAGCACCGGCACGTCGAGCATCGCGCGCACGCCGACATCGTCACGAAAGCGCACGATGTTTTCGCGCCAGAGTAGCCACCCGACGACTGTGACGGCGGTGTTGATCAGGACGGTGGCCGCGGCGATTCCAACTTCGGCGCGCGACAAGGGAGCGGCAGGCGCGGCGACTCTGCGTGAAGCGAACCATCGAGACAGCACGGAGCCGAATAGCAAGGCGAGCGTGAAGACGATGATGTTCTGTGCGAGCAACAGCGCGGTCGCCTCGGCGAGCGACCAGTAGCGAAAGGGCTCGAGCAGCGTGTCCATACTTCGAGTCTTGCACCATCCGCTTCAATGCCGTCCTGCTTCCGGAGCAACAGCCGTGATAGTTGGGGGCGGAATGAGCCCACTTTGTCTGTCCCTGACGCTCCTGCTCGGCGCTTCGTCCGCTTCGTCCGCGAAGCCGGTCCCTGCGGCCGGGGCCCTCGACAAGACGGCCCTGGACGCACTCGCGGCACGCGCTGGCGAGCTCGATACCGATGCGCTGGTGGTCATGCACGACGGGAAGATCGTCCTCGAACGCTGGTTCGACGGAGAGCCCCGGCGGATTGAGTCGATGTCCGTCACCAAGAGCGTCGTGGCGATGGCTTTCGGACGGCTGTTGATGACAGGGAAGCTCAAGTCGCTCGATGAGCCCGTGAGCACCTGGTATCCGGAATGGCGTCAGGGCCGGAAGCGGGGCATCACCGTTCGCCATCTCCTCACCCAGACGTCGGGGCTACAGGCGGATCCGGGCACCGCGACCGAGATCTCCGGGAGCCGGGATTTCGTCCAACTGGCGTTGTGCGCAGAGCTGTCGACCGACCCGGGAAGGACCTTCTTCTACAACAACAAGGCGACCAACCTTCTGGCAGGTCTCGTTCAGAAGATCTCGGGACAGCGACTCGACCTGTTCATGAAGGATGAGCTGTTCGAACCTTTGGGAATCTCCGACGTCGTCTGGTTGCTGGACCCTTCGGGGAATCCGCAAGGGATGTCCGGCCTGCAGCTTCGCCCGGCCGACCTGGCGAAGTTGGGCCAACTCATGCTCGATGAGGGAAAGTGGAAGGGGCAGCAGCTCCTCAGCGCAGAGTGGGTGCGTGATGCCACGAGTGAAGTGCCGGTGTCCCCCTCGTATGGACAGCTCTGGTGGCTCATTCGCGACCTGACGATCACCATCGACGACGACGTCATCGATCAGTGGAAGAAGGGTGGTGCGGACCCTTCGTTCATCGCGGCCGTTTCGAAGCTCAAGGGCCGGTTGATGCGCGCCGATTTTTTCCCGGCAATCAATGAAGCGCTCAAGGAGCAGGGCGGCGAGTCGGCCTGGGCGAAGAACACCTGGATGAAGGGTTTGCCGGACGGAAAGGTCGTCGACAGTCGCACCGTGGGGTTCCGGGGAGACGGCTGGCAGGGACAACATCTCATTGTCCTCAAGGCCGAGCGCCTCGTGATCGTTCGGATGCGCCAGCCCAGCCAGGGAAACACGCCCGATGAGAACAAGCGCTACGGGTTTCGCGAACTGGTCAAGCTGGCCCGCGGGCTGGTGAGCACGGGTCAGTGAGGCGCATCACCGCTTCGTCAAAGCGTGTCGACCTGGACGAGGGCTTCGATGGTGGTGCGGGAGTCGGCGCGGGTGTTCGCGTAGGGAATCCGTCCAATCAGCGTGAGCGAGGTGCGCACCTCGAGCCGGCCGTCGCGGAGGTCGTGCAGTTCGAACGTCCCCTCCCAATCCTGCTCGATGAGCTCGTTGGGCGGCCCGCAGAAGCAATACCGGATGAGCGACACCCCGGTGACGGCGGGCGTGTTGCCCTCGCCGGGTTCGAAGGCCAGTCCCGCCGCGAAGCCCTCATCCGAAGGGTGCAGCGAGGTGAGCCCGTGAATCCGCAGTGGCTGGTCTCGCGGCAGCGCATCGAGCGCGGCCTTGTCGAACTGGATGGCGAGGGCGAGTGAGCTCTCGTCGTCGATCGCGTTCTTGATCGGGTCGCTCGAGCCCGACACGCGGAGCTCGAAGGTGTTCCCGGAGGTGACTCCGCTCGCGGTGACGCCCTCGTTGAACTCCTGCGGTTCACCGTCGATCGAGACGTCGAATCTCTGCGGCCCGAGG
>JBAWAM010000057.1:0-4976 GCA_049589315.1 Myxococcaceae bacterium | reverse complement strand
AAGCGCCACCAGGGGCGCTGCTTCACCGCGCTGACGTCGACCTGAAAACCATCGAAAACGCACCCGTGGTCGACGGCCTAAATCATCATGATCTCGGTAAGCTCGAGGAACGCCTCCCGGGTGAGCCAGACCTCCGGGGATACCAGCCTCACCCTCAGTGATGTCGAAGGCCCTTCGAGGCAGGACCAAACGCGCGAGTCAAAGCGGCGGCGGATTTCTCCTCATCAGCGAAAAGGAAGGCATCGATCCTCCCCGTCGAACCGCGGCGGATGCCGTTCCTGGTCAGTTCCGACCAGAGCGCCTCAGTCAGCGCGCGTTGCGCCTGGAGCTCGCCCGGGTCGACCTTCTCGAGTCCTGCGTACATGGATTTTCTCACTTCGCTCCCGCGACCAGCGATCGCTGAATGAGCTGGGCCTTCCTCGCATCGACGGTGACCTCGAAGCGGTTGAGGAACGACAGCCCGAGGAGCCCATCGACCTGGTCGGGGAGATCGTCCGAGATCGCGACCTCGACATCCCTGGCGCGCAAGCCCTTCAGCTCCAGCGACTCGACGCGTGCGAGCTTCACCGTGCGCATCCCTCCGGCGGTGATCATGGTGATCTTCGAATGATCCTTCGGCTGGAGCCCCAGCTTGTCCGCGAACGCCCGGGTGAGCGTCACATACGTCGCTCCGGTGTCGAGGATGAACGAGCCCTTCTGGCTTCCGTTCACGACCACCAGGGCGACGATGGCGGAGTCGGACGCGCGGCGCGAGAGGACCGCCTTTCCCGTGCCCAGGAAGCCGGCGCAGCTCGGGTTTGCACCGAGCTTCTCCAGCCGCACCTGGAATCGCGCCTCGCTTCGCAATTCCGGGTACACGCCCATATACGTGTCGAGCGCCACCATGGCCTCGCACGGCTGACCAGCCTTCTCCAGCAGGTTCACCAGATTCAGCGGCACGCTCTGGAGCCGGGGCTGGAGTGCGATCGCCTGTCGGTAGTCGCGGATGGCGGCGTGGAGATCACCCTGCATCTCCCTCACCTCGCCGCGCCAGAACCAGTAGTCCTTGTCATCCGGATCGCTCTCGATGAGCCGGGTCGCGTCCGCCGCCGCGGCGTCGAACTCCGAGAGCTGCTTGTGTGCAGCGAGCGTCACCCACCGCAGGCGCAGGTGTTCTCCGCATTTGTCGAAGAACTTCTCCGACGCCTGGATCGCGCCGCGCGCATCGCCCGCCTTGAGCAACCAGTCACCCAGCTTCAGGATGCTCTTCCGATCACACGGCTCCTTGTTCATGTGATCGGTGAGCGCGTCGATGACCTGGTTGTATTCGCCGTGATCCGTCTTCGCGACCGGCGGAGGTGGCGCGGGTGGCTTCGGGCGGGTGACCCACCAGGCCGCGACAGCTCCCACCACGAGCAGCACACTCACGCCGACGATCGCACGAACACGCGTCCGCGCCGCCTTCCTCTTCGGCAGGCACGCCGAGCAGAGTTCCGCTGCGCCGAAGTAGACGGTGCACGCGGGGCAGAACAGGGAAAGACAGCCAGCGCAGGTCGTGGCCGCCTCCCTGGACGGGTGGTTCTGGCACATAGGGCTCATCACGCGCCCGCTTCTACTCGCCTGGATTCCATCAGGTCCATCCCGCCGCGTTGCTGTTGGGCGATAATCCCTTCGAGCGCCGTGCTTGAGCGACCTGGAGGAAGCGTGAAGAAAGTCGCCCTGATTGTCCTGGGAATCGCCGTGGGTTTGCTCGCAATCCTCGGGCGCATGCACCGCCGCGAGGCGGCCAGGGAAAGACGCGAGGCCAGGGCAGCGGAGGTCGAACGCCTCCGACAGATGACCCATGAGGAGAGAATCCGCGAGGAACTCTACAAGGAGTTCGGCATTCTCCCTGAGTCGGCCGAAGCGGAACAGGAGGAGCCCGAGCCCCTCTCTCCGACCCTTCGCTTCGAGATCGGCCGGCACGTCGCGCAGGGGTTGCGACAGGCAGGGGAGATCGTGGACGAGATCTGCTGGGATCGCGGCTGCAGCGAGCCAGCGTTCGAGGAACAGGTCAGTGCGCTGGTGTCACAGGCCATTGAGCGCAACGTCAAGGCAGCGAAGAAGTGGCCGAAACGGACCGACTGCGATCGACTCGCGAAGGCATACGAGTCGATACGGAGGCTCGGGCTCGTGGTCGTCGAGAGCGTGGATGTGGCCTATGACGGCGGCGCGATCGCTACCGCGAGGGACGAGAGGACCAAGGCGAACCTCCCCGTGCATGGGTTCGTATTCCAGGCGGACGTGTTCCAGCTCATGGACCTGTGGAGCGACGCGACCGATTCGGACGAGGATCTCGAGCCCAGTGATCGATTCCGCGGAGTCATCGTTCCGGTCTGGTACGGGGTCTTCGGCGAGGATCCATCTGGAGAGCGAGCGTCCGCCCTCCGGCCGATGGTGGAAGCCGAGTTGCGACGTGCCGGGCTCAAGCTGGTGGCCCGGCCCACCGCTCCGCTTCCGCCGGACGACGACTTGTGGTTGGCGCTGTTGCTGCACCCCCGTGACGACCTGAAGTTTCCGGGGGAAGGAGGAACGGACCCTGTGTCGTACGCGGAGGACCCGGTGCTGGTGCAGGTGAATTGGCAAAGGCGCAGGCCGTAGGTTGTCGACGCGGCGGGCGCGAGCCTGCCTGCGTTCGTGCTGCAGGCCATGGGCCGAAGGTGAAATCATGGGCGCCGTAGCGCGAGGACGTCGCAGAGGGTGGTGCGTACCGCCTCCGATCCCTGCAGCTTCGGCAGCTCCGCCCTGACTGCCGCCAGATTCTTCCCCGCTGCGACGAGTCGCTCCCCGGCCTCGTCATAGATTCGCCCAAGCCCCTCCGCGGCCGCTCCCTGGTGAACGAATTCCTCAAGCAGCACAGCACTCGCTCGCGCCCCAATTGGAGGGGGTAGAGCGATGGCCAATTCGGTGATGCCCTGGGCCTTCGTCCGGTACTTTGTAGCGACCCGCATCCAAACCCAACGGGCGGGGGCGCTTCAGCCCTTCGAGCGGGACAAGCTTCGCGACGGGCCGGGGGGTCAGAGGACCACGATCTCCTTGTGCTCGCCGAACACCTCCCGCATCGCGTCGGAGATCTCGCCGAGCGTCGCCTCGCTCTTCACTGCGTCGAGGATGAGCGGCATCAGGTTCTGCGTCGCGTCCTTCGCCGCGGTGCGGATGGCGGCGAGCGAGCGGGCGACCGCGTCGTTGCTGCGCTCGGCGCGGAGCTTCTTCAGCGCCTCGGCCTGTCGGATGCCGACAGATTCGTCGACCCGGAGCAGCCCGGTCGGAGGCGGCTCCTGCTCCTGGAACCCGTTCACGCCGACGACGATCGAGCGGTTCTCCTCGAGGTCCCGCTGCGCCTGGTACGACGCGTCCTGGATCTCCTGCTGCGGATAGCCCTGGCGGATCGCCTCGACCATGCCGCCCATCTCGTCGATGCGACGGAGGTAGGCGTCCGCGCGGGCCTCCAGCTCGTCGGTGAGGTGCTCGATGGCGAAGGAGCCCCCGAGCGGGTCGACGATGTCGGCAACGCCGGACTCATGGGCGATGATCTGCTGGGTACGGAGCGCGAGCCGCGCCGCGTCTGCGGTCGGCAGCGCCAGGGCCTCATCGCGCGAGTTCGTGTGCAGCGACTGTGCGCCGCCCATCACCGCGGCCATCGCTTGCAGCGCCACGCGGACGACGTTGTTGTCGACCTGCTGGGCGGTCAGCGTCGAGCCGGCGGTCTGGGCGTGGAAGCGCAGCATCATCGAGCGCGGATCCTTCGCCTTGAACCGCTCCTTCATGATCCGCGCCCACAGCCGGCGGGCGGCCCGGAACTTCGCCACCTCCTCGAGGAAGTGGTTGTGGACGTTGAAGAAGAAGGAGAGCCGGCCGGCGAACGCGTCGACGTCGAGCCCCGCCTTCAGCGCCGCGTCGACGTAGGCGATGCCGTCCGCCAGGGTGAACGCGATCTCCTGCGCCGCCGTCGAGCCGGCCTCGCGGATGTGGTAGCCGCTGATGGAGATCGGGTTCCACTTCGGCACGTACTTCGCCGTGAAGGCGAACATGTTGGTGATGAGCCGGAGCGACGGCTCGGGCGGGTAGATGTACGTCCCGCGGGCGATGTACTCCTTGAGGATGTCGTTCTGGACCGTGCCGGAGAGCTTCGCCAGCGGGACACCCTGCTGCTCGCCGACCGCCGCGTAGAGCGACAGGAGGATCGGCGCGGTCGCGTTGATCGTCATCGACGAGGAGACCTGGTCGAGCGGGATCCCGCGCAGCAGCACCTGCATGTCGCGGATGGAGCTGATCGACACGCCGACCTTGCCGACCTCGCCCTTCGCCCGCGGGTGGTCCGCGTCGCGGCCCATCTGGGTGGGGAGGTCGAACGCCACCGACAGGCCCGTCTGCCCCGACTTGAGCAGGTAGTGGTAGCGCTCGTTCGCGTCCTCGGCCGAGCCAAAGCCGGCGTACTGGCGCATGGTCCAGAAGCGGCCGCGGTACATCGTCGGCTGCACGCCCCGGGTGAACGGGTACTCGCCGGGGAACCCCAGCTTCTCGAGCTGCTCCTCGGGCGATTGCTCAGGTCCGTACACTGGATCGAGCTCAATCCCGCTGGACGTCTCGAACTTCTCGTGGCGCTCGGGCGACTTCCCCTTCGCCTTCTCGTAGACGGTCTTCTCCCAGCGCGCTTTTTCGGTCTTCCAGTCCGCCATAGGAGGTGCCTAGACGCCCTCGAGCCTGGACGCAAGCGGTCCCGAGCGGTCGGCTGATAGCCCAGCGAATGAGCTCGGGAATAACACCAGCGGTTCGATGGTCCTAAATGGCCCTTTGATGGCCCTTTGAAAGGAGATCATGCGTATGCGTTTTCCGTTCAGGAGCGCGCTGGTCGTTGCTCCTCTCGTGTCGGTGAGCCTGTTTGGCGCATGTCAGCGCGAGGCCCCGGCCCCAGCCGCTGCGCCCACGGCCGCGCCCACTGCTGCGGCTCCGGCGCC